>NZ_JBEXSZ010000173.1:0-16310 GCF_040613865.1 Streptomyces sp. NPDC006197
CCAACACCTGGGTGCAGAGCATCGAGCAGATCTCCCCGGTGGAGCTCCTCGAGACCCAGCTGTGCAACTACACGGCGCCGTTCATCCTGATCAGCCCGCGCCGAACTCGCCGCCGCCCGCGCCGCGGACGCCGCCGAGGCCGCCGGGAACGCCTACGACGCGGAGCGCCGCGCCGCCGAGTCCCTCGCCTCCGAGGAGCGCCTCGCCGAACTCCTGAGCCTGCCGCCATCCGGCTCCGGCCTGCCCGTCGCCGGCTCCCCGCTGCCCGGCCAGCGCGCGGCCACCGCACCCGTCGCCGGCACCCCCGGCGACGGCCCGGACGGTGCGGAGGCCGGGGACCCCGGTGCGCCCGGCCACGCCCCGGGCGCCGCCTTCGGGCTCGGCGCCGCCGGCGGATCCGCGCCCCAGGGCCCGCTCACCGTCACCGAGTTCGACCGGTACGCCGATGAGCTGCGCGGCCTGCTCGACCAGGCCGTCGCCTCCGCGGAGAGCCGGCTCTTCGAGCTGCGCACCGCCGCCGCCGACGACTCCCGCATCCTCGGCGCCCTCGGCGACGGCGGCCTGCTGCCGCCCGGCCCCGACGTCCTCGCCACCGTCGAGTACCTCGGCGAGCACGGCATCCCCGCCCTCCCCGGCTGGCGCTACCTCGCCCAGGCCGTCGACCCGGCCGACCACGCGCGCGTGCTCGCCGCCCGCCCCGAGCTCGTCGACGGCGTCGTGATCACCGACCCCGTCTCGTACGGACGCGCCCGCGAGGTCCTCGGCACCGCCGCCCTGCTGCCCCGCTCCGCCGTCGCCGTCGGCACCGCCGCCGCGCTGCTCGCCCCCGTACCGGCGCGGGAACCGTCCGAGGACACCGGCGTCTTCCTCGTACCGCCGAACCCGGCCATGCACGACGAGCACGCCGCCGACGAGGAGCGGCACGCGCTGCGCGCCCGCGCCGCCGCCCGCGACGAGGAGATCCGCACCCTCGCCGCCCGCCTCGCCGGCGACCGCGCCCTCGCGTCCCGGATCGGCGCCTGGCGAGCCGACTGCCCCTTCGGGATGCTCGCCGAGCTCGCGTCCGTCGCCACGACCGCCCGCGAGACCGCCGAGGCCGCGGCCGCCGCCCTCGACGAGGCCCGCACGGCCCGTACGGAGGCCGACGAGGTCGCCGCCGAGGCCGCCCGGCTCCGGGACGAGCGCCAGGAGGCCGCCCAGCGGGCCCGCCGGGTCGCCGACGCACTCGCCGGTCTCGCGTTCCGGCTGCGCGAGCGCTCCGCCTGGCAGGCGAAGCTCCGCGAGCTCGCCGACGACGCCACCGAGGCCGAGGCCCGCGCCCAGACCTGCCTGGAGCGCGCCCGCGCCGCCGACGAGGACCGCCGCGCGGCGCAGCGCGCCGCCGACGACGCCCACCGCACCGCCCGCGCCCTGCGGGCCGAGCGCGCCGAGATCGCCGGCGCCCCCGACACCCTCCCCGAGGAGGACCCGGCCGCACCCCGCGCCGCGCTCCCCACCCTCCGCGAGGCCTACCGGGCCGCGTCCCAGCTGTACGAGAAGGTCGGCGTCGGCGCCGACCTGCGCGCCGAGCAGGCCCGCGCCGAGAGCGACGAGTCCGCCGCCCTCGCCGAGCTCGACCGCCTCACCAACAAGGTCCGCACCCGCGCCGAACAGCTCCTCGAGTCCACCGACGGTGCCGACGGCCCGTCCCGGCAGGCGGCCGTCGCCCGCGCCGAGGCCCTGGTCCAGATGCTGGAGACCCGCGCCTCGGAGGCGAGCGAGAAGCTCGGCCGGCTCCGTGGCGAGGCCGAGCGCCTGGCCCCCGAGGACGGCGGGGCGCACACCGAGCTGCCCGAGGAGCTGGTGCCCGCCGACGCCGAGCGGGCCCAGGCCCTGCTCCGTACCGCGACCGCCGAACTCGCCTCCCGCACCGACGCCCTGGAGGCGGCGCGGGCCGCCCACGCCGGACTGCTCCGGGACCACCGGGCCGCCGAGGACGCGGCCGGCGGCTTCGAGGAGACGGCGGCTCTGCTGCGCGACCTGCTCCGCGACCACGCGGACGAGGAGCGGGAGGAGACCGGGCCGTACCCGGGCAGCCTGGAGGAGGCCCGCACGACGGCCGCCGAGGCACGCCGCGCCCTGCGCGCCTGCACCGCCGAGCTGTCCGCCGCCGACGCGGCCGTGCGCGAGGCGAGCGACATCCTCGTCCGGCACGCCAACTCCACCCGCTACGAGCAGGTCCGCACCCCCGCCCGCCAGCAGATCCGCGAACTGCCGGCGTCCGCGCTGCCCGAGCACGCCGCCAAGTGGGCCGAGGCCTTCGCGCCCCGGCTGCGGGTCCTCACCGACGAGCTGGAGCAGCTGGAGCGCAACCGGGACTCGATCGTGGACCGGCTGCGGGGCCTCGTGGAGTCCTCGCTCGCGACGCTCCGCTCCGCCCAGCGGCTCTCCCGGCTGCCCGAGGGCCTCGGCGAGTGGTCGGGCCAGGAGTTCCTCCGCATCCGCTTCGAGGAGCCCGACCAGGCCACGCTCGCCGAGCGGCTCGGCGAGGTCGTCGACGAGGCGACCCGCGCCGCCGTCAGGAAGAACTCCGACCTGCGGCGCGACGGCATGTCCCTGCTCCTCAGGGGCGTCCAGGCGGCGCTCGAACCCAAGGGCGTCTCGGTCGAGATCCTCAAGCCGGACGCGGTGCTGCGCGCCGAGCGCGTCCCCGTCGGGCAGATGGGCGACGTCTTCTCCGGCGGTCAGCTGCTCACCGCGGCCATCGCCCTGTACTGCACGATGGCGGCGCTCCGCTCCAACGACCGGGGCCGCGACAAGCACCGGCACGCGGGCACGCTGTTCCTCGACAACCCGATCGGCCGCGCCAACGCCACGTACCTGCTGGAGCTCCAGCGGGCCGTGTCGGACGCGCTGGGCGTCCAGCTCCTCTACACGACGGGCCTGTTCGACACGACCGCGCTCGCCGAGTTCCCGCTGGTGATCCGGCTGCGCAACGACGCGGACCTGCGAGCCGGGCTGAAGTACATCAGCGTGGAGGAGCACCTGCGCCCCGGGCTGCCGCAGCCGGCCGCGGAGGGGGAGACGATCCACGGCGAGATCACGGCGACGCGGATGTTCCGCCGCCACCAGTCCGACGACGCGGCCCCGGCGGACGAGGCGTAGGAGAACGCAAAGCGGCCCGGCCCCCTTCAGGGGCCGGGCCGCTCCGCGTTGTTCAGGCCGCTTCGGACAGCGGTGCCGTCTCCGTCCGGGCCTCGTCGCGCCGCGCCCGGATCGGCGGACGGGCCGTGCTGCTCGGCTCCGACACCACGCCGTTGCGCTGACGCCACACCTGGCGGGTGATCCAGACGTCGAGAACGCTCCAGGTGGCCACGACCGTCGACGCCACCGCGGTGACCGTCACAGGAAACGCCGGCCACGCGCCCGCGACCGTCCAGAAGAAGGCCACCACGGCCTGGACGAGTGTCACCGACGTGATCAGCACGGCCCGCACGGCGGCGTTGCGCACCGGATCGGGCATCCGCCGTCGGCCCCGCTCCTCCTCCACCCACAACTGCCGCGCCGACCGCGCCTCGTGTTCCATTGTCCCGTCACTCCCCACCACTGAACGACCTCAGGGACGGCTGCCCGTCTTGAGCGCCTTTACACGGACAGAACCCTCCCCGTGCCCATTGACGCACGAGAGGGGGAAAAGGTTTCGCCCGGGTGGGGCGGAACGAGGCCCGCATACCGGCGGAACGGACAGTTCCAGCCATCCGCGCAGGCCGGAGAAATGGCACTCCATCAGGTGTCCTACGCCACAGCGGTCAATCCCAACTCCAGCAATACCAGGACATCTCATGATCAAGGCTCACTCGACAGGCTGAAAATCGCTCGTACACGCCTTCGGAATGGCCGTGATGCAGTAGTAGGCTCGCGCCGCCGTTTGTTGAAATTCAAGGTTGACGCCGCGTGTTGACGCCGGCGGTCACGAACGTGAAGGACCTCCGTGGCGCAACGGGGGCCGAGCTGGGGGAGGCCATGCGCTTTCGCGGGAAGTCCATCCGCAGGAAGATCGTGGCGTTGCTGCTCGTACCGCTCGTCTCCCTCACCGGCCTGTGGGGCTTCGCCACGGTCCTGACGGGCCGCGAGGCCGACCAGCTCCTCGACGTCGGGTACGTCGTCGACAAGGTCGGCTACCCCCTGGAGGACACCGCCCGGGTCATCCAGATCGAACGCCGGCAGTCGCTCATCTACCTCGCCGATCCGCGCGGCTCCAACGCCCTCGCCTCCCTGCGCGAGACCCGCCGCGCCACCGACCGGCAGATCGCCCGCATCCGCGCCAACGCCGCCGACCCCGGCGTGCGCGAGACGATGCGGCCCGTCACCACCCAGCGGCTCAACTCCCTCCTCGACGCGCTCGACGGCCTCACCTCGCTGCGGCGCTCCGTCGAGGATCGCGGCATCGGCCGCATGCAGGCCCTCGAGTTCTACAACCGGCTCGTCGACCCCTGCTACAGCTTCCTCATCACCCTCCACGCCCTCGAGAACGTGGAGATGGACAAGCAGGGCCGCGCCCTCGTCGGCATCACGCGCGCGCGTGAGCTGCTCTCCCGCGAGGACGCCCTCGTCCTCTCCGCGCTCGTCGCGGACCGCTTCACCTCCGAGGAGATACGCGCGATATCCGACCTCGTCGCCAACCGCGTGGCGTTCTACGAGGTCAACCTCGAACTCCTGCCCGCCGCCGAACGCGAGCGCTTCGAGGAGTACTGGCGCAGCCCCGACACCCAGCCGCTGCGCACCGCCGAGAACGCGATCATCGAAGAGGGCCCCACCGACAGCCCCCGCGCCATCACCGCCGAGCGCTGGCAGGACCAGGCCGGCCCCGTTCTTGACGACCTCGCCCGCGAGAACACCGCCGCGGGCGACCGCTACCAGGAGCGCGTCCAGCCCGCCGCGTACAGCGTCCTCCTCAAGGTCGGCGTCGCCGGCGTCCTCGGCTTCCTCGCCCTGCTCGCCTCGATCGTCATCTCCGTCCGCATCGGCCGCCGACTCATCCGCGACCTCCGCCGCCTGCAGAAGGAGGCCCAGGAGGTCTCCGGCGTCCGGCTGCCCAGTGTCATGCGCCGCCTCGCCGCCGGCGAGCAGGTCGACGTCGGGACCGAGGTGCCCCACCTGCGGTACGGGGAGGACGAGGTCGGCCAGGTCGGCCAGGCCCTCAACACCCTCCAGCGCGCCGCCGTCGAGGCCGCCGTCAAGCAGGCGGAACTGCGCCGCGGCGTCTCCGAGGTGTTCGTCAACCTCGCCCGCCGCAACCAGGTCCTGCTCCATCGCCAGCTGACCCTCCTCGACACCATGGAGCGGCGCACCGAGGACACCGACGAGCTGGCCGACCTCTTCCGCCTCGACCACCTCACCACCCGCATGCGCCGGCACGCCGAGGGCCTCGTCATCCTGTCCGGCGCCGCCCCCTCCCGTCAGTGGCGCAAGCCCGTCCAGCTCATGGACGTGGTCCGCGCCGCCGTCGCCGAGGTCGAGGACTACGAGCGGATCGAGGTGCGCCGCCTGCCCCGCCTCGGCGTGGGCGGCCCCGCCGTCGCGGACCTCACCCACCTCATCGCCGAACTCCTCGAGAACGCCACGGTGTACTCGCCCCCGCACACCGCCGTCCAGGTCCTCGGCGAGCGGGTCGCCAACGGCTTCACCCTGGAGATCCACGACCGCGGCCTCGGCATGAACCCCGACGCCCTGCTCGACGCCAACCTCCGGCTCGCCGAGACCCCCGAGTTCGAGCTCTCGGACACCGACCGGCTCGGCCTCTTCGTCGTCAGCCGGCTCGCCCAGCGCCAGAACGTCCGGGTCTCGCTGCAGACCTCCCCGTACGGCGGGACCACCGCGGTCGTCTTCATCCCGGCCGCGCTGCTCACCGACGCGCCCGAGACCCAGGGCGCCGGATTCCGGCTCGACCGCAAGACCCTGGAGCGCCCGGGGCGGACCGACGACGCGTCCGCCGACGGCGGCGCCCTGCCCACCCGCAGGCCGGCCCTCACGAAGGTCCCCGACGTGACCGAGGCGCCCGGACCGCTGGACGGCCCCGTCGAGCTGGAGGCACCGCTCGGCACCGAGGACTTCGACGTCCTCCTCGACCGGTCCGCGGACCTCCTCGACAGCGACAGCGAGCGCGGCGGCCTCTTCCGGCCCCGCGACCGGCGCCGCACCGGACTCGCGCCCGCCGGCGAGCAGCACGAGCAGGCCCCGGACCGGGCGACGGGCCGCGGCGAGCGGGACGCGCCCGCCGACGGCGCGCTCCCCGGGCCCGTGCAGCTGCCGCGCCGCCGCACCCCGACGCTCGTCGTGGACCACGGCCGCCGCCTCGACGAGCCCGACGGCGCCCACGCGCAGCCCGACCGCGCACACCCGCAGCCGGGCCGTACCCACGCCCAGGCCGACCGCGTCCAGCCGCAGCCGGACCGCGCGCATCCGCAGGAGCACCGGGCGGACTTCCCGCAGGACGACCGGCACGGAGACCGGCACGGAGCCCGGCCGGGCGACCGGCCGGGACACCCGCACGGCGGTGGGCGGGCCGTCCTGCCGGGGCCGGACGCCGGTCCCGTCCTCGTCCCCGTACCACCGGAGGGGCCCGTGCCGCCGGAGAGCCCGGAGCCGTTCGGCGGCCTGCCCCGCCGCGTCCGCCAGGCCAGCCTCGCGCCCCAGCTGCGCGAGGCCGAGGACCCGGCCGGCCGCGGTGCGGGAAGCCGCGCCGACGCCCGTACGGGCACCGGAGCGCAGTCCGAGGGGCCCGACTCCTTCGAGCGCGACGCCGAGGAGGTACGCGCCCGCATGGCCGCCATGCAGCGCGGCTGGCAGCGCGGCAGGCGGGACACCACAGAGCCGGACGACCCGACAGCACCAGGAACGACACCCGAGGGGGACGGTCGATGACCGCACCGAACGCCGCAGCACCCAGCACGACCTCCGGACCCGGACGCGGAAACGGCGAACTGAACTGGCTCCTCGACGAGCTCGTCCAGCGCGTCGGCTCCATCCGCAAGGCCCTGGTGCTCTCCAGCGACGGACTTCCCACCGGTGCCTCCCAGAAGCTCACCCGGGAGGACGGCGAGCACCTCGCCGCCGTGGCCTCCGGCTTCCACAGCCTCGCCAAGGGCGTCGGCCGCCACTTCGAGGCGGGCAAGGTCCGCCAGACGGTCGTCGAGCTGGAGGACGCCTTCCTCTTCGTCACGGCCGCCGGCGACGGCAGCTGCCTCGCGGTGCTCGCGGACGCCGACTCGGACGTCGGCCAGGTCGCCTACGAGATGACGCTGATGGTGAAGCGGGTCGGGGCCCACCTCACGACGGCTCCCCGGACCGGCCTGCCCTCGGGAGGGTGAGTGGGACGGCATGAGTGACGCAGCCGAGCGCAGCCGGCGGGAGCGGGGCCGGACCCCCGACCCCCACCACTGGTTCGACGACGAGGCCGGGCCGGTGGTCCGTCCGTACGCGATGACCCGCGGCCGGACGAGCGCCTCCGGCCGTCACCGCCTCGACCTGATCGCGGTGGTCGTTCCCGAGCCCGCCGCCGACGACCCCGGCCGGGACCAGACGCTCTCCCCGGAACACGTGGAGATCGTCGAACGCTGCTCCGAGCAGCCCCAGTCGATCGCCGAGCTCGCCGCCGGACTCGACCTCCCCGTGGGGGTGGTACGGGTCCTCGTCGGCGACCTCGTCGAGGACGAACTCGTCCATGTGACCCGCCCCGTTCCGCCGGCCGAGCTGCCGGACGTGAGCATCCTTCGCGAGGTGATCAATGGCCTTCGGGCGCTCTAGCCGCAAGCAGCCCTTCGTCGAGCCGGTGACCCTGAAGATCCTCGTCGCAGGCGGGTTCGGGGTCGGCAAGACGACGCTGGTGGGCGCGGTCAGCGAGATCAGGCCCCTGCGGACCGAGGAGGTCCTCAGCGAGGTGGGGCGGCCCGTCGACGACCTGCACGGCGTCGAGACCAAGACGACCACCACGGTCGCCATGGACTTCGGACGGATCACCCTCCGCGAGGACCTCGTCCTCTACCTCTTCGGCACCCCGGGGCAGGACCGCTTCTGGTTCCTGTGGGACGAGCTGGCCCAGGGAGCCCTGGGCGCGGTCGTCCTCGCGGACACCCGCCGACTGGAGGACAGCTTCGCCGCCATCGACTACTTCGAGCGGCGCGGCATCCCGTTCACGGTGGCCGTCAACTGCTTCGAGGGCGCCCAGCGGTTCCCGGCGGAGAGCGTGCGCGGCGCGCTCGACCTGGACCCCGAGGTGGAGCTGCTGATGTGCGACGCCCGGGACCGCGAGTCGGTGAAGAACGTCCTCGTGGCGGTCGTCCAGCACGCCCTGGTCCTCGCGGACCGCAGCCCCGCCGCCGTCACGACCTGACGGCGGCGCGGGGCGGGGGCGGTGGTCAGCGCGGTGGCGGTGGCGGTGGCGGTGGTCAGCGCACCGCCACCACCGCCGAACCGTGCCCGAACAGGCCCTGGTTCGCGGTGATCCCGGCCCTCGCCCCCGGCACCTGCCGGTCGCCCGCAGTGCCGCGCAGCTGCCAGGTCAGCTCGCAGACCTGCGCGATCGCCTGGGCGGGCACCGCCTCCCCGAAGGAGCCGAGACCGCCGCTGGTGTTGACCGGCAGGCGCCCGCCGAGGGCCGTGGCGCCCTCCCGCAGCAGCTTGGCGCCCTCGCCCCGCGGGCAGAGCCCGATGTCCTCGTACCACTCCAGCTCCAGGGCGGTGGACAGGTCGTACACCTCGGCGAGGGACAGGTCCTCGGGTCCGAGCCCCGCCTCCTCGTAGGCGGCGCGGGCGATCGAGGCGCGGAAGGCGTGCGGGTCGGGGGAGACGGCCGCCGCCGAGTCGGTCGCGATGTCGGGGAGGTCGAGCACCGCCTTGGGGTACGTGGGGGAGACGGTGGACACCGCCCGGAGCCGGACCGGGTCGGGGTGCCCGTGCCGGCGTGCGAACTCCATGCCGGACAGGACGAGCGCGGCGCCGCCGTCCGAGGTGGCGCAGATGTCGAGGAGCCGCAGCGGATCGGCGACGACGGCGGAGGCCGTGACCTCCTCGGCGGTCACCCGCTTGCGGTAGCGGGCCAGCGGATTGAGCGCGCCGGCCGCCGCGTTCTTCACCTTCACCTGGGCGAAGTCCTCGGTCGTGTCGCCGTACAGCGCCATCCTGCGGCGCGCGGAGAGCGCGAAGTACGCCGGGTTGGTCGCCCCGAGCACCCGGAACCGCAGCCAGTCCGGGTCGCCGGGCCGCTCGCCGCCGGCCGGGGCGAGGAACCCCTTCGGCGTCGAGTCCGCCCCGACGACCAGGACCACGTCCGCGAGCCCCGCCAGGATCTGGGCCCGGGCGGTGCCGATGGCCTGGGCGCCCGAGGCGCAGGCGGCGTACACGCTGGTGACCCGCGCCCCCTGCCAGCCGAGAGCCTGCGCGAACGTCGCCCCCGCCACGTATCCCGGGTATCCGCACCGCATGGTGTCGGCGCCGACGACCGAGTCGATGTCGGACCACCGCAGACCGGCGTCGGCGAGCGCGGCGCGGGCGGCGGCCGTCCCGTACGAGACGAAGCTCCGGCCCCATTTGCCCCAGGGGTGCATCCCGGCCCCGAGCACGGCGATGTCGTTCACGACCGCTCCTCCCGCCGCTCCCCGGCGACCGGCCGCCAGTTCCAGGTGGTCCAGGTGTGCTCCTCGTCCTCGTTCAGGACGCCCGGCACCACCTCGACCTCCATCCCGACGGCGAGGTCGGCCGTCGTCACGCCCGGCGCCGCCTGCCCGAGGACCACCATCGCCTCGGCCGCGAGCTCGACGGCGACGAGGGCGTACGGCTCCCAGGGCACGTCCGGATCGGAGACGTACGGGGCGGGCGGACGGTACCGGCCGTCGGTGTACGACCAGACCCGGCCGCGCGGCGAGAGCGGGACCTCGGCCAGTTCGCCGCCGCCCGGGCAGCCGGGGTTGCGGCACCAGTCGTCCTCCCGCGGGAAGAAGACCGACGCGCAGGCCGTGCAGCGGGTGCCGAGCAGCCGGAACTCCGCCTCCGGCACGGTGTCGTCGGTGAACCACCCGGCCACCACCGGTCTGCGCGTCCGTGCCATCGGGACCTCCCGTGATCTGACGAAGTGTCAGGAGTGTGTCACGGACGGCCTGCGCTGAGAAGGGCTCAATGCCCGGCCACCGACCTCCGCGCCACGGGGAAGTCGAAGAACGTGTCCGGGAACGGCTCCGGCTTGAAGGTGAAGTGCCACCACTCCTCGGGCAGGTTCACGAACCCCTGCTCGGCGAGCGCGCCCTTGAGCAGTTGCCGGTTGGCCCGCTGCACGCCCTGGATCCGCGGGTCGTCGGTGTGCGAGCGCGTGTCGAAGCAGTCGTACCCGGTCCCCATGTCCACCGAGTTGTCCGGGAACCGCTCCGCCTGCGGCGCCCAGCACTCCACCAGCTCCTCGCCCGGCACGTACGCGCGCGTGGGCGCCGCCGGCAGCCGCACGATCGTGAGGTCCACCGTCGAACCCCGGCTGTGCCCGGACTTCTCCGCGATGTAACCGTCCGCGAACAGCCTCGACTTGTCGACGAGCGGATAGAACTCCTTCTTCATCCGCTCGTCCTCCAGGTCCTTCGCCCAGCGCACGAAGTGGTCCACGGCCCGCTGCGGCCGGTAGCAGTCGTACACCTTCAGCGTGTACCCCCGGGCGAGCAGCCGGAGCTGCGCGCGGTGCAGCGCCTCGGCCGCCGGACGGGTCAGGATGCACAGCGGCTGCCGGTAGCCGTCCACCGGTTCGCCGACGAAGTTGTGCTCGGTCGTGTAGCGCATCTCCTGGAGGATCGTCCGGTCCACGGAGCTCAGGGCCACGAACTCCCTCGGCGCCTTGGGCTCCGGCGCGGCCGAAGCCGGGGGAGCGGGCGCGGCGACGGCTCCGGTGGCGGTTCCGGTGAGGGCGAGCAGCCCGGCCGCGGCCGTGACGGCGAGGGTACGGAGAGCGGTTGCGAGTCCTGTCATGCGCACCGTCTATCAGTTCCGGCAGCGCCGGGAAAGGGCGATCGCGTACGGTCGGGCCGTGAAGGACACCCACTGCTCCGCCTGCGGCGCCGCCCACCTCCCCGACGCCGGCTGGCCCCGCACCTGCCCGGCCTGCGGTCACACCGCCTACCGCAACCCGCTGCCCGTCGCCGTCGCCCTCCTCCCCGTCACCGACACGAAGGGAACGGGCCTCGTCGTCGTCACCCGCACCATCGAACCCGCGCGGGGCGGGGTCGCGCTGCCCGGCGGCTTCATCGACCACGGCGAGGACTGGCGCGCCGCCGTCGCCCGCGAACTGCGCGAGGAGACCGGCATCCCCGCCTCGGCCGAGGAGGTCCGCCTCGCCGACGCGTTGAGTTCCCCGGCCGGCCACCTCCTCCTCTTCGGCCTCCTTCCGCCCCGTCCGGCCGCACAGCTCCCGCCGTCGGTCCCGACGGACGAGACGAGCGGCCACCACGTGCTCACGGCACCCGGGGAGTTGGCCTTTCCGCTCCACACGGAGGCGGTGCGGAAGTGGTTCGGCGGCGCTTACGGGTGACTGGTGTCGGATGCTGGATCCAATCTCCAATCTCCAGTATTCGACTACTGGATATTGGATCCGCCTAACTGGATCCGCCTAACTGGATCCGCCTACTGGATCCACCTCCTCACAGCCCCGCACCACCACCGGCAGCCCCGGCTCCTCCATCCCGTCGTCCGTGACACGCTCCACCACCACCCGGCCGTCCACGAGCCGCGACTGGTACCGCTCGATCGAGGCCGGCTCCCAGCCGTCCCCGGTGTCCCGCACGACGAGCCCGCCACCGGTCCGCCCGACGGCGGGCGCCCACACCTCCAGGACGAGCTCGTCCCCCTCGCCCCGCACGGGCAGCACGGCCCCCGCCCGGGCCAGGACCGGCACCCGGGAGAGCGGCGCGTCGAGCAGCACCTGTCCCGGACCCTCGTACGCCCGCCCCGTCGCCGTGTCGTACCAGCGTCCGCGCGGCAGCCGCACCGCCCGCCGGTCCGCGCCCCGCGTCAGCACCGGCGCCACCAGCAGCGCGTCGCCGAGCAGGAACGCGTCCTCGCAGTCGCGCAGCGCCCGGTCCTCGGGGGTCCCCCACCACACCGGGCGGACGTACGGCGCGCCCGTCATCCGGGCCAGCCGGGCCAGCGTCGTGAAGTACGGCCGCAGCCGCTCCCGTTCGGCCAGCGCCACGCGCGCGTGCTCCAGGACCTCGGGACCGAACTCCCACGGCTCCCGCCGCCCCGCGTCGATCGCCGCGTGCGTACGGAAGAGGGGGAGCCACGCGCCCAGCTGGTACCAGCGCAGGAACAGTTCCGGTGAGGGACTGCCGTCGAAACCGCCCACGTCCGGCCCCGAGTAGGGCACCCCGCACAGCCCCAGACCCAGGACGAGGGCGAGCGAGGCCCGCAGCCCCGGCCACCCCGTCGCCACGTCGCCGGACCACGTGCCCCCGTACCGCTGCATGCCCGCCCAGCCGGAGCGCGAGAAGAGGAAGGGCCGCTCGTCGGGGCGCAGCCGGCGCAGCCCCTCGTACCCGGCCCGGGCCATCGCGAGCCCGTACACGTTGTGCGCCTCCCGGTGGTCGCCGCCCCGGCCCTCCAGCGCGTGCCGCGCCGAGCGGGGCAGCGTCGGCTCGCCGAAGGGGACGAAGGACACCGGCTCGTTCATGTCGTGCCACACGCCCGCGAAGCCCTGCCGGAGGCGCTCCTCGTACAGGCCGCCCCACCACTCCCGTACCGCGGGATCCGTGAAGTCCGGGTAGGCGCACTCGCCGGGCCACACCACCCCGTGAACCTCCTGGCCGCGCGCGTCCTTGACGAAGGCGTCCACCGCCGCCCCGCCGTCGTACACCGGATCGCCGAGTTCGGCCTTCACCGCCGGGTCCACGATCGACACCAGACGCACGCCCTGCTCCCGCAGCTCCTCCGCGAGCCCCGGCAGATCGGGAAACCGCCCCCGGTCGACCGTGAACACCCGGTGCCCGTCGTAATGATCGATGTCCAGGTGCACGGCGGACAGCGGCAGCCCCCGCTCCCGGTACCCGGCCACCACCCGCCGCACCTCCCGCGCGCTGCCGAAGCCCCAGCGCGCGTGCTGCGGCCCGAGCGCCCAGGACGGCGGCAGCGCGGGCGCGCCCGTCAGTGCCGCCCAGCCGTGCAGGACGCGCGCGGGGGTGCCGACGACCACCCAGCAGCGCAGCGGCCCGCCCGTCATCCGCACCTCGCTGGTCCCCGGCCGGTCGTGCCCGGAACCGGCCCCCTCCTCGCCCTCGGCCAGGGTGACCCGGCCGTCCCAGGAGTTGTCGTGGAACGCCAGGTGCGTCCCGGCGTCCGAGACCACGAACTGGACGGGCATGGTCAGGTAGAGCGGATCGTCCCCGGGATCGAAACCCCTCTGGGGGTCGGTGTTCCACAGCCGGTACGAGCCGTCCCGAAGGCGAGGCCCCGCCGCCCGCCCCCCGAGCCCGAAGAACCGGGCGTCGGCCGGCACCTCGCTGCGCTGCACCCACCGCCCACCCCCCGCCGCCCCGGGCCCGGCGCCCTCGCCGGCCACCGGCTCCCACCAGCGCGGCGGCAGGTCCCGGCGGAGCAGCACCCCGCCCGGGGTCCGGAGCTCCACCGCCCCGTGCCGGGAGACTGTCACCGTCACCCGTTCCGACACGATCCGCCACCCGCCGTCGGTGTCCGGTTCGAGGGAGGCCCGGGGATCCGCGTCGGGCGCCTCGCCCGCCAGGGCGTACGAGGGAAGCGGCCCAGCCCCGTCCCACCCCCAGAACACCGTGCCGCCCGACGACACGCGGATCAGGAGCGAGGACCGGGCGAACCGGACGGTCCCCCCGCCCGGAGCCGGCTTCGCCTCCACCGCGAGCCCCGGCACCCTGGCCCGCTCCGCCCCCCTGGGCGGCAGCCCCCACGTGTCCGTACGGCGCTGCCGCCACGCCGACCACACCGCCCGCAAGCCCTGCACCGAACCGAACACCTTCATCGAACGCACCAGTTCACGACCGTCCATGCAGCTCACCCTGCCACTCGCCGGAGCGCGAACCGGTTCCGTTCAGCTGCCGTTCACCCGTGGTGGGAGCACATGTTCAACTACCCGACCATGGGCGGGCAGACCTGGTGCGATTGACGATCACATGGCATCGTCCTGTCAGCCGCGTCACGCGCACACCCCAGCACGTGCGCGAGACACACGCAGACCCGCGTACAGCCAGGGAGCCGCCCCAAATGACATCCGCAGCGCCGACCGAGCCGCTCTGGCAGCCGGACGAGGAACGCATCGCCACGGCCGCCGTCACCCGCTTCCAGGCCTGGGCCGCCGAGCACCACGGCGCTCCGGCCGAGGGCGGGTACCCGGCGCTCCACCGCTGGTCGGTCGAGGACCTCGAAGCCTTCTGGCAGGCCGTCGTCGAGTGGTTCGACCTCCGCTTCTCCACCCCGTACGAGCGGGTTCTCGGCGACCGCTCCATGCCCGGCGCCGACTGGTTCCCCGGAGCCACCCTCAACTACGCCGAGCACGCCCTGCGCGCCGCCGACGAGCGCCCCCATGACACGGCCCTGCTCCATGTGGACGAGACACATGAGCCCACGCCGGTCACCTGGGGCGAGCTCCGCCGCCAGGTCGGCTCCCTCGCCGCCGAGCTCCGCGCCCTCGGCGTGAACCCCGGCGACCGCGTCAGCGGCTACCTGCCCAACGTCCCGCAGGCCGTCGTCGCCCTCCTCGCCACCGCCGCCGTCGGCGCCGTGTGGACCTCCTGCGCCCCCGACTTCGGCGCCCGCAGCGTCCTCGACCGCTTCCAGCAGGTCGAGCCGGTCGTCCTCTTCACCGTCGACGGCTACCGCTACGGCGGCAAGGAGCACGACCGCCGCGACACCGTCGCCGAGCTGCGCGCCGAGCTGCCCACCCTCCGCGCCGTCGTCCACATCCCGCTCCTCGGCACCCCGGCCCCCGAAGGCACCGTCGCCTGGTCCGACCTGGTCGCCGCGGACGTCGAGCCGGTCTACGAGCAGGTGCCGTTCGCGCACCCGCTGTGGGTCCTGTACTCCTCCGGCACGACCGGCCTGCCGAAGGCGATCGTCCAGTCCCAGGGCGGCATCCTCGTCGAGCACGTCAAGCAGCTGGGCCTGCACTGCGACCTCGGCCCCGAGGACGTGTTCTTCTGGTACACCTCCACCGGCTGGATGATGTGGAACTTCCTCGTCTCCGGCCTCCTCACCGGCACGACCGTCGTCCTGTACGACGGCAGCCCCGGCTACCCCGACACCGCCGCCCAGTGGCGGATCGCCGAGCGCACCCGCGCCACCCTCTACGGCACCTCCGCCGCGTACGTGATGGCCTGCGCCAAGGCGGACGTCCACCCTGGCCGGGACTTCGACCTCTCCGCCGTGAAGTGCGTCGCCACCACCGGCTCCCCGCTGCCCCCCGACGGCTTCCGCTGGCTCCACGGCGAGGTCCGCGAGAACCTGTGGATCGCCTCCGTCAGCGGCGGCACGGACGTCTGCTCCTGCTTCGCGGGCGCCGTCCCCACGCTGCCCGTCCACATCGGCGAACTCCAGGCCGCGGGCCTCGGCACCGACCTGCAGTCCTGGGACCCCTCCGGGAAGCCCCTGATCGGCGAGGTCGGCGAGCTCGTCGTCACCAACCCCATGCCGTCCATGCCGATCCACTTCTGGAACGACCCCGACGGCAGCCGCTACCGCGACAGCTACTTCGAGATGTTCCCGGGCGTCTGGCGCCACGGCGACTGGATCACGATCACGGACCGCGGCTCAGTCGTCATCCACGGCCGCTCGGACTCCACCCTGAACCGCCAGGGCGTCCGAATGGGAAGCGCCGATATCTACGAGGCCGTCGAGCGCCTTCCCGAGATCCGCGAGTCCCTGGTCATCGGCCTGGAAGAACCGGACGGCGGATACTGGATGCCGCTCTTCGTGCACCTCGTGGACGGCGTCACCCTGGACGAGGAGCTGATCGACCGCATCAAGCGGACGATCCGCAGCGAACTCTCCCCGCGCCACGTCCCCGACGAGATCATCGAGGTCCCGGGAGTCCCGCACACCCTCACGGGCAAGCGCATCGAGGTCCCGGTCAAGCGTCTCCTCCAGGGCACCCCCCTGGCCAAGGCCGTCAACGCCGGCTCGGTGGACGACCTCGCTCTCCTCCACTTCTACGAGGCCCTCGCGGCCAACCGCCGGGGCTGAGCACATGGGCCGTGACGTTCTACCTGGTTCGGCTCCACACGCTACTGAGAGGGGAGCCGGGCATGGTGAACAGCGGGCAGACGGAGACAGTCGCACTG
>NZ_JBEXSZ010000174.1:0-16166 GCF_040613865.1 Streptomyces sp. NPDC006197
CATCGACCTCGCCGACGCGGTGGCGAAGGTCCTCGGCGTGAAGCTGGAGCGCCAGGACGCCTCCTTCGAGACCATCCTGCCGGCCCTCGGCAGCGCCACCGTCAGCCGTGTCCTCAACGGCAAGGCGGGGGTGGCCGGCGCGACCCGGCACAAGGTCCTCGCGGCGCTCGACGTGCTCGGTTACGAGCGTCCCGTCCGGCTCAAACGCCGCAGCGCGGGCCTCGTCGGGCTCGTCGTGCCCGAGCTGACCAACCCGATCTTCCCGGCCTTCGCGCAGGTCGTCGAGCAGGTCCTCGCCGGACACGGCTACACCCCGGTCCTCTGCACCCAGATGCCCGGCGGCGCCACCGAGGACGAACTCGTCGACCAGCTCGTGGAGCGCGGGGTGGCCGGCATCGTCTTCCTCTCCGGGCTGCACGCGGACGCCACCGCCGACCCCGCGCGCTACGCCCGGCTGACAGAGCGGGGCGTCCCGTACGTCCTCATCAACGGCTACAACGAGCACATCGACGCCAACTTCGTCTCCCCGGACGACCGGGCCGCGGCCAGGATGGCCGTCCGGCACCTGGTCGAGCTGGGCCACGAGCGGATCGGCCTCGCCATCGGCCCCACCCGGTACGTGCCCTCGCGCCGCAAGGCCGAGGGCTTCGCCGCCGAGCTGTACGAGCTCCTCGGCGTCGACCGGGCCGAGGCCGAACGGTTCATCAGGCCCACGCTCTTCGGCGTCGAGGGCGGGCACGCGGCTGCCGACATCCTGCTCCGCGAGGGCTGCACGGGCATCGTCTGCGCCTCCGACCTGATGGCGCTCGGCGTGATCCGCGCCGTGCGCGCCCGCGGCCTCGACGTGCCCGGCGACGTCTCCGTCGTCGGCTTCGACGACTCGCCGCTCATCGCCTTCACCAGCCCCCCGCTCTCCACCGTGCGCCAGCCCGTGCAGGCCATGGCGACGGCGGCCGTCGGCGCGCTCCTGGAGGAGATCGAGGGGAATCCGGTGCAGCGCACGGAGTTCGTCTTCCAGCCGGAGCTGGTGGTGCGCGGTTCCACGGCGCAGCCGCCCGGCCGGCTTCCGCACGTCCTTTCGTAACAACTCATGCCGAGGCGTCCGGAGGGTTGACCGGGCGCCGGGGCACTCATACGGTCACGGCTGAAAACAGTTGCTGAACTTTTCGGCAACTTCTTGCGACAGTGAAGTCAGCAGGAGGAGACATGGCCAGAAAGACCGTGGCAGCTGCACTCGCCCTCGTGGCGGGAGCCGCTGCGGCCGTCACGGGCAACGCCCCGGCGCAGGCCGCCCCACCCGGCGAGAAGGACGTCACCGCGGTGATGTTCGAATGGAACTTCGCCTCGGTGGCCCGCGAGTGCACCGAGCGCCTCGGCCCCGCCGGATACGGATACGTCCAGGTGTCCCCGCCCCAGGAGCGCATCCAGGGCCCTCAGTGGTGGACCGCCTACCAGCCGGTCAGCTACAAGATCGCCGGCCCGCTCGGCGACCGCACAGCCTTCAAGAGCATGGTCGACACCTGTCACGCCGCCGGTGTGAAGGTCGTCGCCGACAGCGTCATCAACCACATGGCGAACTCCTCGGGCACGGGAACGGGCGGGACCTCGTTCTCCAAGTACGACTACCCGGGCCTCTACTCCGGTGCGGACATGGACGACTGCCGCTCCACCATCTCCAACTACCAGGACCGCGCCAACGTCCAGAACTGCGAACTGGTCCAGCTCCCCGACCTCGACACCGGCGAGGACTACGTCCGTGGCCGGATAGCCGGGTACATGAACGACCTGCTGTCGCTCGGCGTCGACGGCTTCCGCGTCGACGCCGCCAAGCACATGCCGGCCGCCGACCTCGCGAACATCAAGTCCCGGCTGACGAATCCTTCCGTCTACTGGAAGCAGGAGGCCATCCACGGCGCCGGCGAGGCAGTCTCCCCGAGCGAGTACCTCGGCAACGGCGACGTCCAGGAGTTCCGCTACGCCCGCGACCTCAAGCGGGTCCTGCAGAGCGAGAAGCTCGCCTACCTCAAGAACTTCGGCGAGGCCTGGGGCTACATGCCCTCCGGCCAGTCCGGCGTCTTCGTCGACAACCACGACACCGAGCGCGGCGGCGACAGTCTCAACTACAAGGACGGCGCGAACTACACCCTCGCCTCCGTCTTCATGCTCGCCTGGCCCTACGGCTCCCCGGACGTCCACTCCGGCTACGAGTGGACCGACAAGGACGCCGGCGCCCCCAACAACCACCAGGTGAACGCCTGCTACAGCGACGGCTGGAAGTGCCAGCACGCCTGGCGCGAGATCTCCTCCATGGTGGCCTTCCGCAACACCGCCCGCGGGCAGGCCGTCACGAACTGGTGGGACAACGGCGGCAACGCGATCGCGTTCGGCCGCGGCTCCAAGGCGTACGTGGCGATCAACCACGAGGCCTCCGCCCTGACCAGGACCTTCCAGACCTCCCTGCCCGCCGGCAGCTACTGCGACGTGCAGTCGAACACCGCCGTCACGGTGAACTCCTCCGGACAGTTCACGGCCACCCTCGCCGCGAACACCGCCCTCGCCCTGCACACCGGGGCCATGACCTGCGGCGGCACCACCCAGCCGGTCGCCGCCGGCACCTCCTTCAACGTGAACGCCACCACGGTCACCGGCCAGAACATCTACGTCACCGGCAACCGCGCCGAGCTCGGCAACTGGGCCCCCGCCTCCGCCCTCAAGCTCGACCCGGCCGCGTACCCCGTCTGGAAGCTGACGGTGTCCCTGCCCGCCGGAACGGCCTTCGAGTACAAGTACATCCGCAAGGACGCGGCCGGAAACGTCACCTGGGAATCCGGCGCCAACCGCACCGCGACGGTCCCCGCCTCGGGCCAGATCGTCCTGAACGACACCTTCCGCAACTGAGCCTCCCCTCCTCGCAAGGGCCGTCCCGCCGGGGCGGCCCTCTCTTCCCGTACCTTCAGGGAGCACCCCCGTGATACGCAAGAGAACGGCGGTCGCGCTGGCCGCCGCGCTGTGCGCCGCCCTCGTGCCCGCCGTCCCCGCGACGGCCGCGCCCCGGCCGCCCGCCCCGCCCTCCGACAAGGCGCTCGCCGCCCAGCCGGCCCGCCAGGACCTCACCCGTGAGCAGTTCTACTTCGTCCTGCCGGACCGGTTCGCCAACGGCGACGCCTCCAACGACCGGGGCGGGCTCACCGGCAGCCGTCTGGAGACCGGCTTCGACCCCGCCGACAAGGGCTTCTACCAGGGCGGCGACCTCAAGGGCCTGACCGAGCGGCTCGACTACATCAAGGGCCTGGGCACCACCGCGATCTGGATGGCGCCGATCTTCAAGAACCGGCCCGTCCAGGGCACCGGCAAGGACGCCTCCGCCGGCTACCACGGGTACTGGATCACCGACTTCACCCAGGTCGACCCCCACTTCGGGACCAACGAGGACCTGGAGAGGCTGATCGCCGCCGCCCACGCCAAGGGCATGAAGGTCTTCTTCGACGTCATCACCAACCACACCGCCGACACCGTCGACTACGCCGAGAAGAAGTACGGCTACCGCCCCAAGGGCGCCTACCCCTACCTGGACAGCACCGGCCGGCCCTTCGACGACCGGACCGCGATCGGGAAGGTGGACGCGGACTCCTTCCCGTACACGCCGACGACGACCGGCGGCAAGGTCCCGTCCTGGCTGAACGACCCCACGATGTACCACAACCGGGGCGACTCCACCTGGGCCGGGGAGTCCGCCGAGTACGGCGACTTCGTCGGCCTGGACGACCTGTGGACCGAGCGCCCCGAGGTCGTCGAGGGCATGAAGAGGATCTACGAGAAGTGGGTCCGCGACTTCAAGATCGACGGGTTCCGCATCGACACCGTCAAGCACGTGGACCTGGACTTCTGGACCCAGTGGGCCACCGCCCTCGACGCGTACGCGAAGAAGCAGGGCCGCGAGGACTTCTTCATGTTCGGCGAGGTGTACTCCGCCGACACCGCCGTCACCTCCCCGTACGTCACCCGGGGCCGGCTCGACGCTACCCTCGACTTCCCCTTCCAGGACGCCGCCCGCGCCTTCGCCTCCCAGGGCGCCGGCGCCGACCGCCTCGCCAAGGTCTTCGCCGAGGACTACCGGTACACCACCGACAAGGCCAACGCCTACGAGCAGGTCACCTTCCTCGGCAACCACGACATGGGCCGCATCGGCGCCTTCCTCAAGCAGGACAACCCGAACGCGTCCGACGAGGAACTCGTCCGCCGCGACCGCCTCGCCAACGAGCTGATGTTCCTCTCCCGGGGCAACCCGGTGGTCTACTACGGCGACGAGCAGGGCTTCACCGGCCCCGGCGGCGACAAGGACGCCCGCCAGACCCTCTTCGCCTCGAAGGCCGCCGACTACCTCGACGACGACCAGCTCGGCACCGACCGCACCCACGCCTCCGACGCGTACGACACCACGCACCCGCTGTACCGCTCGATCGCCGCCCTCTCGAAGCTCACCCGGGAGAACCCGGCCCTCCGCGACGGCGTCCAGCGGGAACGGTACGCCGAGGGCTCCGTCTACGCCTTCACCCGCACCGACCCGAAGACACGGACCGAGTACCTGGTCGCCGTCAACGGCGCCACCGAGCCGAAGACCGTCACCGTCCCCGTCGACTCCGCCGGCCTGCGTGCCCTGTACGGGGGTCAGGGCGCCGTCACGGCTTCCCGGGGCAAGGTCACCGTCACCGTCCCGGCGCTCTCCTCCCTCGTCCTCAAGGCCGACGCCCCGCTCGCGGCTCCCGCCACGAAGCCCACCGTGACGCTCAAGGCCCCGGCCGCCGGCTCCACCGGCACCGTCGAACTCTCCGCCGACGTCACCGGCGACGGCCTGAACCGGGTCGTCTTCGCCGCCCAGGTCGGCGACGGCCGCTGGCAGACCCTCGGCACCGCCGACCACGCCCCCTACAAGGTCACCCAGCACGTCACCGCCCCCGCCGGCACCGCCCTGCGCTACAAGGCCGTCGTCGTGGACGGCGCCGGCCGCACCGCGAGCGCCCTCGCCGCCACCACCGCCGGCGCGCCCCCGGCCCTGGAGAAGCCGGTCGCCGTCGAGCGGCCCTACGCCGTCGTGCACTACAAGCGCCAGGACGGCGACTACGACGGCTGGAAGCTGAAGGCCGCCGGCCAGGAGGCCGCCTTCACCGGCCGCGACGCCTTCGGCGCCTTCGCCTGGGTCAAGGTCCCCGAGGGCGCCTCCACCGTCCCGTACACCGTCGAGAAGGACGGCACCGCCGACGGCCCGCAGCGCAGCGTCAGCCTCGGCCGCACCGGCGAGGTCTGGATCACCCAGGGCGCCGACGGCCAGTCCGACACGAACCCGGCCCCCGCCACCCCCGACACGACCAAGGCCGTCATCCACTACCAGCGGGCCGACGGGAACTACGACGGCTGGGGCCTCCACACCTGGACCGGCGCCGCCCAGCCCACCGACTGGTCCAAGCCCCTCATGCCCGTCCGCACCGACGCGTACGGCGCGGTCTACGAGGTCCCGCTCACCGAGGGCGCGAGCTCCCTCTCGTACATCCTCCACAAGGGCGACGAGAAGGACCTGCCCACCGACCAGTCCCTCGACCTCGCCACCTACGGCCACGAGGTCTGGCTGCTCGGCGGACAGCCGAAGTACCTCCTCCCCACCACCGGCGGCGCCCCGAACCTCGACCTCGGCAAGGCCGAGGCCCAGTGGATCGACCGGAACACCGTCGTCTGGAAGGTGAAGACCACCGACGCCACCAGCCAGCAGCTGGTGTACGCGAAGGACGGCGGGCTCACCGTCACCGACGGCGCCCTGAACGACGAGGGCCGCTGGCTCCGCCTCACCCCGTCCGCGCTCACCGACGCCCAGAAGGCGAAGTTCCCGCACCTCAAGGACTACCCCGCCTTCACCGTCGACCCGCGCGACGCCGACCGCGTCCGGGACTCCCTGCGCGGCCAGCTGATCGCCACCCAGCGCGCCGCCAACGGCGCCCTGCTCGCCGCCACCGGCGTCCAGACCGCCGGAATCCTCGACGACCTGTACGCGTCGAAGGCCACGCAGGCGCAGCTCGGCCCGGTCTTCCGGAACGGCCGCCCCACCCTTTCCCTCTGGGCCCCCACCGCGCAGGCCGTCTCTCTCGAACTCGACGGGAAGACCCTGCCCATGCGACGCGACCCCGCCTCCGGCGTCTGGTCCGTCACCGGCCCCCGGACCTGGGCGGGCAAGCCGTACCGGTACGTCGTGAAGGTCTGGGCGCCCAGCGTTCAGAAGCTCGTCGAGAACCGGGTCACCGACCCCTACTCCACCGCCCTCACCACCGACTCCGCCCGCAGCCTCGTCGTCGACCTCGCCGACCCGAAGCTCGCCCCCGCCGGCTGGAAGACCCTGAGGAAGCCCGCCGCCGTGCCGCTGCGGGACGCCCAGATCCAGGAACTCCACATCCGTGACTTCTCGGTCGCGGACCCCACGGCCGAGGCCGGCCACCGGGGCACCTACCTCGCCTTCACCGACAAGGACAGCAAGGGCTCGCGGCACCTCCGCGACCTCGCCGCCTCCGGCACCTCCTACGTCCACCTCCTCCCGGCCTTCGACCTCGGCACCGTCCCCGAGAAGAAGTCGGACCAGACCGCCCCCGCCTGCGACCTGAAGGTCTACGCCCCGGACTCGGCGGAACAGCAGGCGTGCGTGACCGCCGCCGCGGCCAAGGACGCCTACAACTGGGGCTACGACCCGCTGCACTACACGGTTCCGGAGGGTTCCTACTCCACCGACCCGAACGGCACCCGTCGCACGGTCGAGTTCCGGCAGATGGTCCAGGCCCTCAACGGCGACGGACTGCGCACCGTCATGGACGTCGTCTACAACCACACCGTCGCCGCCGGACAGTCCGACAAGTCCGTCCTCGACAGGATCGTCCCCGGCTACTACCAGCGCCTCCAGGCCGACGGCTCCGTCGCCACCTCCACCTGCTGCGCCAACACCGCGACCGAGAACGCCATGATGGGCAAGCTCGTCGTCGACTCGGTCGTCACCTGGGCCAAGGAGTACAAGGTCGACGGCTTCCGCTTCGACCTCATGGGCCACCACCCGAAGGCCAACATCCTCGCCGTGCGCAAGGCCCTCGACGGGCTGACCGTCGAGAAGGACGGCGTCGACGGCAAGGCGATCGTCCTCTACGGCGAGGGCTGGAACTTCGGCGAGGTCGCCGACGACGCCCGCTTCGTCCAGGCCACCCAGAAGAACATGGCCGGCACCGGCATCGCCACCTTCTCCGACCGGGCCCGCGACGCCGTCCGCGGCGGCGGCCCCTTCGACGAGGACCCCGGCGTCCAGGGCTTCGCCTCCGGCCTCTACACCGACCCCAACACGTCGAAGGCCAACGGCACCCCGGCCGAGCAGAAGGCCCGCCTCCTGCACTACCAGGACCTCATCAAGATCGGCCTGACCGGCAACCTCGCCGACTACACCTTCACCGACACCTCGGGCCGTACGGTCAAGGGCAGCCAGGTCGACTACAACGGCGCCCCCGCCGGATACGCCGCCGCCCCCGGCGACGCCCTCGCCTACACCGACGCCCACGACAACGAGTCCCTGTACGACGCGCTCGCCTTCAAGCTGCCGGCGGACACCTCCCCGGCCGACCGCGCCCGCATGCAGGTCCTCGCCATGGCGACGGCCACCCTCTCGCAGGGCCCGGCCCTCTCCCAGGCCGGCTCGGACCTGCTGCGCTCCAAGTCCCTGGACCGCAACTCCTTCGACAGCGGCGACTGGTTCAACGCCATCCACTGGGACTGCCGCGACGGCAACGGCTTCGGCCGCGGCCTGCCGCCCGCCGCCGACAACAAGGCCAAGTGGTCCTACGGCAAGCCGCTGCTCGTGAACCCGGCCCTCACGGCCGGCTGCGCGCAGATCGACGGCGCCTCCGCCGCCTACCGGGACCTGCAGAAGATCCGTACCACCGAGCCGGCGTTCTCCCTGGCCACGGCGGACCGCGTCCAGCAGGCCCTGTCCTTCCCGCTCTCCGGCCGCGACGAGACCCCGGGCGTCATCACCATGCGTCTCGGTGACCTGGTGGTCGTCCTCAACGCGACCCCGAGCGGCACCTCGCAGAAGATCGCCGACCTGGCCGGGAAGGGCTACCGCCTCCACCCGGTCCAGGCCGGCGGGTCCGACGCCGTGGTGAAGTCGGCCGCGTACGAGCGGGCCTCGGGCACCTTCACGGTCCCGGCGCGGACGGTGGCCGTCTTCAAGGCCGGGTGAGCGGCCGCTCCATCAGCGTGACCCCGTACCGGGTCCCGTCGGCGGCGACCTTCCCCGGCTCCTCGCCGACGACCCGGTAGCCCGCGGCTTCGTAGTACGTACGGAGCCGCGGGTTGCTCGACACGCAGTCGAGCCGTGCGACCGCCCGCCCGCGGGCCGCGATCCGTTCCTCGGCGTGCGCGAGCAGCGCCCGCCCCGTACCGGCGGGCGCGGCCTCCCGGTCGGCCATCAGCCGGTGCACGTACCCGGCGACCGGGGGCTGCGGCCCCCAGGCCTGCTCGTCCTCCCACCACAGCTCGTACGCGCCGACCGCCCGCCCCGCGTGGGACGCGAGCCACACCTCGCCCGAGGCGATCCGTTCCCGGAAGTGCTCGGCGCTCTTCCCGCCCGGTTTCCACTGGTCGATGCCGTTGCGCAGCATCCAGAGAGCCGCCCCGTCGAACAACCCCACCAGAAGGTCGAGATCGCGTTCGTCCGCCTGCCGGAAGGTCACTTGTGTCGTCATGGTGATCACCGTAAAGGTGTGGCCAGACATCCGACAGCAATATCCCCTCTGGCCGGGAGTGACCCTCATGCCGCAGATCACCGTCGACTACTCCGTGCCCCTCGACCGGCGCGGCTTCGCTCTCGCCCTGCACCCGATCGTCGTGGAGACGGTCGACGCCACGCTCGACGCGTGCAAGACCCGGTTCCGGGAGGTCGAGGAGGTGGTCGTCGGCGACGGGGCGGCCGACGACCACATCGTGCACGTCGACATCGCCCTGCTGTCCGGCCGTACGGACGAGGCCAAGGCACGGCTCGCCGAAGCCGTCCTCGCCCTGCTGCCCGCCCACCTCAAGGCGAAGGAGGGCGTCCACCTCTCCGTCGAGGTCCACGACCTCGACGGGTCCTACCGCAAGCGCTGATCGGGAACGAGGGGGACGAGCGCCGAGAGCCTGGCCACCAGGTCTCCGAAGGGCCCGTCGGCCGGCTCGTCCGCGAGGATCCGTACGAGGATCTCCGCCATCTCCGCGTCGTACGCGGCGCTCACCGCCGCCAGCGCGGCGAAGTCGTGCACGAGCTGGAGCTCCAGCTCCGCGCGCGGGACCCGGCGGCCGTCCAGCCACAGCAGCGCCGTCGACTCGGCGAGCGACACCCAGGAGCGGACGACCAGTTCGAGCCGGGCGGTGGGCTTCTCGACCGCCAGATGGGCCAGGATCTGCTCGTACGCGGCCTGCCGGACCTCGTCGATCATCGCGTTCGTCGTGGACGAGCCGACCGCGGGGCCGCCGCGCATCAGCGCTGCGAAGCCCGGCCCGTGCTCGTCCACGAAGTCGAAGAACCGGCCCATCACCCGCAGCAGCCGCGCCCCGAGCGGCCCGCGCGGCGGCTCCACGAAGCGGGCCGCCAGCTCGTCCGCCGCCCGCCGCAGCGCCGCCTCGTAGAGGCTCTGCTTACCGGGGAAGTAGTGGTAGACCAGCGGCCGCGAGATGCCCGCGGCCGCGGCGATCTCGTCGATGGAGACCTCGTCGGGAGAGCGGTGGCCGAAGAGTTCGAGGGCCACCCCGATCAGCTGCTGCTTGCGCTCCTCGACGCCCATCCTGCGGCGCACCCCGGTCGTCATACGAACAGCCTAACCGCGTCCGTTACGCTCCTGCCCCATGAGCGCTTCCGACCAGGACACCCCGGCAGCAGAGACCGAAGAGACCGAAGAGACGGAAGAGACCGCACAGGCCGAAGAGACCGAACAGGCCGACGAACTCGACGAACTCGACGCGACGGAGTCCCCTGCCGAGGGGCTCACCCCGAAGCAGGCGCGGCGGCTGCGCGTCGCCGCCGCGTCCGTGCTCCTGGTCGCCCTCGCCGTGGTGCTCGTCATCCGGCTCGCGAGCCGTACGTCCGTCCTGGTCGTCGGCGTGTACGGACTCGCCATGATCCTCTGCGGGATCGTGATCGAGCTCTCCCGCAACGGCCGCACCCGCCTCGGCACCTGGCTCCTGGCGGGCGGTCTCCTCACCGCGCTGGCCCTGGACTGGCTGGTCCTGCCGTAACCGTCGTCACAGGTCCAGGACGAGCCGCTTCCCCGCGCAGCGCGAGACGCAGATCAGCATCGAGTCGTCCCGCTCGTCGTCGGTGAGCAGTTCGTCCCGGTGGTCGATCTCGCCCTCCAGGACCCGCTGTCGGCAGGTGCCGCAGAAGCCCTGCCGGCAGGAGTACATGAGGCCGGGGACCTCCTCGCGGACCGCCGACAGGAGCGACTGGTCGGCCGCCACCGTCAACGTGCGCCCGGAGCGGCGCAGTTCGACCTCGAAGGCGGTGCCGCCGGTGGTCGCGGCGGCCGTGAAGCGCTCCAGCCGCGGCGCCCGGCCCTCCGGCATCGCCGCGCCCACCGCGTCCATCAGGCCGTCGGGCCCGCAGCAGTAGACGGCCGTCCCGTCGGGCAGGTGCGCGAGGAACTCGAGGTCGGGGAAGCCGGATTCGTCCTCGGCGACGACGGTCACGCGGTCGCCGCCCAGCGCCTCGATCTCCGTCAGGTACGGCATGGTGGCCCGGCTCCGCCCGCAGTACACGAGCCGCCAGTCCGCCCCGGCCGCCTCGGCGGCCCGGAGCATCGGCACGACGGGGGTGATGCCGATGCCGCCGGCGACGAAGACGTACGCGGGGGAGGCGACCAGCGGGAAGCGGTTGCGGGGCCCCCGGATCTCGATCTCCACGCCCTCGTGGAGCTGCTCGTGCACCTCGCGCGAGCCGCCCCGGCCGTCCTCGACGAGGCGGGTGGCCACCGTGTACGCCGACGGGTCGCCCGGATCGCCGCAGAGCGAGTACTGCCGGACGAGCCCGGAGGGCAGGACGAGGTCGATGTGGGCGCCCGGCTGCCAGGCGGGCAGCCCGGCGCCCTCCAGGCGGAGTTCGACGACGCCTTCGGCGGGCGTGGTGCGCCCGGTGACCAGGACCTTGCGCGGGACGGTGCTGCCCCGGCCGTAGCCGGAGACGGGCACGTCGAGGGCGGGCATCGGCCAGAGCGGGGCGGTGCTCATCCGGCTGCGGACGGCACGGCGGACGAGCAGCGCGGCCCCGGCGGCGAGGGCGACGGTGGTGAAGCGGGGCATCAGCGGCCTCCGTTGGCGCCGGGGGAGGAGGCCAGGTAGGCCATGGCCTGCGCGGTGTCGCCCTCCTGGGAGGGGTGGTAGGCGCGGCTGAGGTAGCGGGGTATGGAGCGCAGCATGGCCGGGGTGGAGGGCAGCACGCCCTGCCGGCCCCTGCGGACGAAGTCCGTGAAGGAGGCCTTCGGGTCGAGCAGGCTGGGGTCGTTCTCCATGAAGAAGCGGATGCCCCGCTGCCAGAGGAAGACCAGCGCGGAGAAGGCGAGCGCCCAGGTGCGGGCGCGGCGCCGGTAGCCGCCGTCGAGGTGCATGAAGAGCTCGAAGGCGACCGCGCGGTGCTCGACCTCCTCCGCCCCGTGCCAGCGCAGCAGGTCCAGCATGGTCGGGTCGGCGCCGACCCGGTCGAGCGCGTCGGCGTTGAGGACCCAGTCGCCGAGGAAGGCGGTGTAGTGCTCGATGGCGGCGATCAGCGCGACCCGCTCCATCAGCCACCAGCGGCGCGGCCGGCCGGGCGGCAGGGTGCGGTCGCCGAGGAGCTTCTCGAAGAACCAGTCGACCTGCGCGGTGTACGGGGTGGGGTCGAGGCCCAGCTTCCGCAGGTGGGGGAGGACGTCGTCGTGGGCCTGGGAGTGGATGGCCTCCTGGCCGATGAAGCCGATGACGTCCTCGCGCAGCCGGTCGTCGGTGATGTACGGCAGCGCCTGCTTGTAGACGTGGACGAACCAGCGCTCGCCGGCCGGCAGCAGCAGGTGCAGCACGTTGATCGTGTGCGTGGTGAAGGGGTCGCCCGGTACCCAGTGGAGCGGTGTCTCCTCCCAGTCGAAGGAGACCTTGCGGGCTTTGAGCTCGACGTGCTCCGACGCCACCGGTGCAGGCTGCGTATTAGACATGATGTCAATGTACTGAGGGGTAGGGCGTGGCAACAGGCCCGTGCGCCGTCTTTTCGCTCCCGTTACCTCCGGTCACGGCGGGGCGGCGGTCGCCTGGTCACCGCAGGGCGGCGGTTGCTGGATCACCGCAGGGCGGCGGTCGCCCGGTCACCGCAGGGCCGTCCTTCGGGTGCCGTCCCCCAGGGTGCCGTTCAGGTCCGCCCGCGCGCCCGCCGTCGCCCGTACCGCCAGGAGCGGCCCGGCCGAGCGGCCCTTCACCCCGCCCGAGACCTCCAGGGACGTGAAGTCCGGGCTGCCCGCCGCCAGGACGAACCAGCCGCCGCCCGGCGCCTGCCACAGCACGCCCGCCAGGACCCGGGGATCCCGCACCCCACAGGCCGGCGAACCCTCGGAGCGGGCCGCGAGCGCCGCCGGGATCCCGGGCGACGGGACCAGGAACTGGGCGAGGACCCGGCTGCCCGTGCCCCGCCAGGTCTCCGCGCGCGTGCACACCCAGGTGCCGTGCCCGGCGCCCCCGGGCAGCGGCTGCCGCGCGAACCGCCAGGCGTTCACCGACCGCACCCCGTGCGCCCGTACCTCCGCCAACTGGCACGCCGTCCGCGCCCACGCCTCCCGCGCCTCCGTCCCCGTCGCGTCCACGGGCGCGGCGGGCGGCCCCCACAGCAGCCGGGCCGGCGCGAGCTCGCCCAGGTCGGTGAGGAGCCGCGTCCCCGAACCGTCCCGCACCTGGAGGGTGTTCCACCGGGTACAGGCGCCGCCCCGCGCGGGAGTCGGCACGGGGTCGGTCACCCCGTCGGCGTCCCGCACCAGCGGCCGCGGCGCCTTCGCGGGCGCGAGGAGGTCCCGTACGGCCGTCTCCCGCACCCACGGGGCCGTCAGATAGCGGACGTTGCCCGCCGCGCGGGAGACGACCAGCGCCGCCGAACCGACCGGGTCGGCCGCGTCCGTCCGCGCGAAGTCCAGCGCGGCCCCCGCCGTCCCCTCGACCGGCTCCGCGTACCGCACGGCCCGCAGCCCGTCGTGGAAGAGCACCACCCGCATGGCGTCGACCCGCCCCGCGAACAGCAGTTGCGGCGGCCCCATCGGCGGCCCGACGGGCGTTCCGGGCGTCGCGGAGGACCGCACGGAGCCGCCGGGCCGGGCCCACACGGCGAGCGCCCGCCGCAGCAGCGCGCTGTCGCCGGTCAGCCCGCCGCGCGCGGGCCACACCGAGAAGTCCCACCGCGTCGCCCCCGGCCAGACAGTCGGGTCCACCCGCTTGACCGCACCGGGGTCGAGGGCGGCCTCGGCGGCGGGGTTACGGGCGTACGAGGGCGCCGCAGCACCGTTTCTGCCCCAGCCGTCCCCGGGCAGCCCGAGCAGCGTCCCGCACACCACGAGCGCCACGACGGCGACGAACGCGGCCCGGGCGTGCTGCCGCCGCCGCATCAGATCGGTCGGCCGCGCCTGCAGGGCACACGGATCGAACTCGTCGGACTCGAGCAGGGCGGCACCGCTGAGCCGCCGGGGGAGATCGGGAGCGCCACCGGTACGAGACGACCCGGAGACCCTCCCGGACGCGGCACCGGCACCCGGCGGGAGCGGGGGCCTCCCGGGCGCGGCGCCGGCACCTGGCGGGGCCGGGGGGCTCCCGGGCGCGGCGCCGGCACCCGGCGGCACCGAGGGCCCGCCGGCTCCGGCCTGCTCGTCGCCCCGGGCCCGGCCGGACTCGCCGCCTCCGCCCCGGCCGTAGCCTCCGGCTCCGTCACGGTCTCCGAGCGCCGGGGCGACGCCTGCGGCAGTGCCCCCGGGCCCTCCGGCCCGTACGGTGCCGCCGGGAGCGGCGGCACCGTCGGCCTCCCCGGCTCCGGGACCGTCCGCCCGTCCGCCGGTCCCGCCCACGAGCCCGGCCCGGCCCGTCCCGCCACCGTTGGAACGGCCACCGGCCCTGCCCGGCCCGGCCTGCTCGCCCACCCGGTCGGGGCGGCCGTGCTGGGGGCCGGCACCGGAGGCGCCGGCTCCGGACGGGGTCCCGGGTCTCCGGGGGGCGCCCTGTTCGCCGACGCGGAACGCGTCAGGGGCGGGGCCCTCCGACGCGTCCGGCGCGGCCGCGTCCAGCGCGTCCGCCTCCGCCAGGGCCGCCGCCGGGTCCTCGACGCCCGCCGCCGCCAGGACGCGCAGGACCTCCGGGTCGCCCTGGCGCTCCAGGCCGCGGAGCACGTACGCCGCGCGGCCGGGACCGGAGAGCCGGGACAGCCGCTGGTCCAGGGCGAGCTCGTCGGCGCCGCCGACCCGGGGGAAGAGCCGGAGCCCCCACACGTGCGGGAGCAGCGGCGGGAACTGGGCCCGGCGCGGCAGCGCGAGGCGCCGGAGCGGCAGCCCGGCGATCAGCGCCTGCCGCAGCACCTCGCCCCGTACGTACGCGTAGCCCGGATCCACCGCGTCCTCGTCCCGCCGCGGGCCGGGCACCGCAGGGCCCGGGACCCGGCGGCGGGGCAGCGACCGCTGGACGAGGGCGTGCGCGGTCAGCACCCGGCGGTTGCGGCCGAGCGCCGGCGGCAGGACGAGATAGGCGATGCGGACGAGCCGTGGATACCGCTCGACGAGAGCGGCCTCGGCCTGTTCGACGTCGACGGGGCCCACGGGCGAGGGAACGAGATCCTGGGTGCTCACGTTCAGCAGAACGAGCGATTCTTCCGATGGTCACCCCGGACCCGTACGGGGGAGGTTCAGGCCGCCGGGACCGTCAGGCGCTCGCGGATCAGCTCCGTCACCTCGTCCGGGACGCCGAGGCCCTCCCGTACGTACTTCTCCATCGTCCCGTGCCGGACCGCCACTTCGTCGAGCGCCGCGTCCAGGTACTCGGGCAGGACCCCGATCAGTTCGAGCGCGAGCTCGGGGTCGCCGCCCTGGGCCGTGAAGCCCTCGATCATGGGCGCGAACGCCAGCCGTACCGCCGGGTTGACCGCCAGGTACTCGGCCCGCACGGTCTCCTCGTCCGCGCCGAGCAGGGACAGGAGGACCGTCGCCGCCCAGCCCGTACGGTCCTTGCCCGCCGAGCAGTGGAAGAGCAGCGGCCCGGCGTCCGGCGCGCCCAGCTCGTCGAGCAGGGCCCGGTAGGAGGCGCGGGCGGAGTCGCTCGACACGAAGGTCCGGTAGGTCCGGGCGAAGGCCGCACGGACCCGGCCGCCGCCGAGGTGCTCCTCGGCGAGCGCCGGATCGGCGAGCAGGGTCTTCAGGCGGGCGGCCGGCGGCAGCCCGCTGCCGGCCAGGTAGTCGGCGAGGACGTCCGCGACGAGCAGCCGGGCGCCGGACGGCAGCCGGTCCGGCCGGTCGCGGCGCTCGGTCTCCGTCCGGAAGTCGACGACGGTACGGATGCCCAGGCCCGCCACGGCGGGCTCGGCCGGGTCGAGCCGGTCGAGCAGCGCGGAGCGGAGGACGAGACCGGGCCGGACCGCACGCCCGCCGCCCAGCGGCAGGCCGCCGAGATCGCGGAGGTTGGCGACGGAGGTGGCGGGGATGGCGGGCATGGCGTCGACTCCTCCGATTCGTGCGTGTTCCTGTCGAACGGTAGTGGATCGCCCCGATCCGAGCAGACCCCCACGGCTCGCACCACGCCCGCCCCCGCCCGTGTGGGCAATCGTCCCGCCCTCACCCACCCCCGTGTGGGCAATCGTCCCGCCCTCACCCACCCCCCGTGTGGGCAATCGTCCCGCTGGGGCGGGACGGGTGGGCACACGGGACGGCGCCTTCAGCGGCGCCTCCGCGTTCCGGGCCTTGACCCGCACCCCAGCCGGCGGCGCGCAACGAAGTGCGGGTTCAGGCGCGGGAGCCTCTGGCGCCGGCAAGGGCTACTGGGAGGCGCGGACCATCTCCAGGTTCTCGTCGAGGGTGGTGCGCAGGGCGAGCTCGACGTGCCGGTCGTGCGACTTGGCGACCAGGGTGATCACCGGAGCG
>NZ_JBEXSZ010000175.1:0-16051 GCF_040613865.1 Streptomyces sp. NPDC006197
ACCGGCCGGCTCCTCCCTCTCCTCGGGCCCGCTCGGGTCCGCGGCGACCGGCCGAGGGCCGTCCCCCTCGGTCGGACTCCATGGGGAGGGTCAGCTCTGGGCCGTGATCCGGGCCAGGCGCTGCGCCTCCGCGCGCGCGTCACGCGCGATCTGCTCCTCGTCGGCGAACAGGAGTCGGTTGTTCTCGACGATCTGCTTGCCGTTGACGAAGGAGGCGGTGACCGGGGCCGCCGCGCCGAAGACGATGGCGGTGACCGGGTCGGCGATCGAGGAGTGGCCGAGGCCGTCGATCTTCCAGAGGACGAAGTCGGCGAGCTTGCCGGCCTCCAGCGAGCCGATGTTGTCGGCGCGGCCGAGGACCTGGGCGCCGCCGTAGGTGCCGAGGCGCAGGGCCTGGCGGGCGTTGAGCGCGGCCTCGCGGTGCGCGCCGAGGCGGTTGATGAGGAGCGCGTTGCGCAGCTCGGTGTGGAGCTCGCCGGACTCGTTGGAGGCGGTGCCGTCGACACCGAGGCCGACGGGGACGCCCGCCTTGAGCATGTCCGGTACGCGGGCGATGCCGGCGGCGAGGCGCGCGTTGGAGGACGGGCAGTGCGCCACACCGGTCTTGGTGCGGGCGAAGGCCTCGATGTCGGAGTCGTTCATGTGGACGCAGTGCGCCATCCACACGTCCTCGCCGAGGAAGCCGGTCGACTCGAAGTAGTCCGTCGGGCCCATGCCGAAGAGCTCGTGGCAGAACTTCTCCTCCTCCACGGTCTCCGAGCCGTGGGTGTGCATGCGCACGCCGAGGCGGCGGCCGAGCGCGGCGCCCTCGCGGAGCAGCTCGGTGGAGATGGAGAAGGGCGAACAGGGGGCGACGGCGACCTGGGTCATCGCGTCGAAGGAGGCGTCGTGGTACTTCCGCACCGTCTCCTCGGTCGCGGCGAGCGCGCCCTCGGTGGTCTCGACGGCGAAGTCCGGCGGCAGGCCGCCGTCCTTCTCGCTGCGGTCCATGGAGCCGCGGGCCAGGGTGAAGCGGACGCCCATGTCGGAGGCCGCGCCGATGATGGCGCCGGACAGGTCGCCGGAGCCCTGCGGGTAGACGTAGTGGTGGTCCATGGCCGTGGTGACACCGCCACGGGCCATCATCGCCAGGGAGCCCTGCGCGGCCACGCGGACCATCGACTCGTCGATCCGGGACCACGTCGGGTAGAGCGCGACCAGCCAGTTGAAGAGGTTGTGGTCGGTGGCCAGGCCCCGGGTGATCCACTGGTAGAAGTGGTGGTGGGTGTTGACCAGACCGGGCGTCACCAGGTGACCGGTGGCGTCGATCCGGCGGACCACGTTCTCCAGGCCCTCGGGCGCCTTGCCGGCGCCGATGGACTCGATCTTGTTGTCGGCGACGACGAGGTACCCGGAGGCGTACTCGGTGTCGTTCGCGTCGACGGTCGCGATCGCCGCGTTCTCGATGACGATGCGCTGGGCTGCCGAAGGTGCTGCCATGGCGGGGCTTCCTTCATTCCTCGGGGATGGTTCGGGCACGGCAGGACCCTAGGAGGATTTGAGTGCCGGAGCCGCGTGACGGCTCCGGGTGCCGAGATGGTGGAAGAACAGGTTCAGCAGGACGGCCACGAGCGCGCCCGCGCTGATGCCGGAGCCGAGCACCGTCTGCGCCCAGGCGGGGAAGCCGGCGTAGAAGGTGGGCGCGGCGAGCGGGATGATGCCCGCTCCGAGCGCGACGGCCACCAGGATGATGTTGGAGCTGTCGTCGAGTCCGGCCTCGGACAGGGTACGGATGCCGCTGACCGCGATCGAGCCGAAGAGGACGATGCCGGCGCCGCCGAGGACGGGCATCGGGACCATGGAGACGACCGCGCCGAGGACGGGGAAGGCGCCGAGGACGAGGAGGGCGCCGCCGGCGACGGCGACCACGTACCGGGAGCGGACCCGGGTCAGCGAGACGACACCGACGTTCTGCGCGAAGGCGGAGGTCGGGAAGCCGCCGAAGACGGGGCCGAGCAGGGTGGCGATGCCGTCGGTGCGCAGGCCCCGCGTGATGGTCTTCCCGTCGCTGCGGCGCTCGCAGATCTCGCCGAGGGCGAGCATGCCGGCACTGGACTCGGTCATGAGGACCAGCATCACGATGCACAGGGAGAGGATCGCGGCGGGCTGGAACTCGGGGGCGCCGAAGGCGAAGGGGGCGGGCAGGGCCGCGACGGGGGCCTCGCGCAGGGCGCTGAAGTCGGCCATCCCGAAGGGGATCGCGGCGAGGGTGCCGATGAGGAGGCCGAGCAGCAGGGCGATCTGCTTGACGAAGCCCTTGCCGAAGCGCTGGAAGAGCAGGACGACGACGAGGGTGAAGCCGGCGAGCGCCAGGTACTTCATGGCGCCGAAGTCGGCGGCGGTCTTGTCGCCGCCCTGGGCCCAGCTGACGGGCACCGGCATCAGGGTGACGCCGATCAGGGTGATGACGACGCCGGTGACGAGCGGCGGGAAGAAGCGCAGGAGCTTGCCGAAGAAGGGTCCGACGGCGAGGCAGAAGACTCCGGCGACCATCACCGCGCCGTAGATGGCGGGGAGCTGGTGTCCGGGGGCGCTGGTCTCGGCGATGGCGAGCATCGGGGCGATGCCGGCGGACGAGGCGGCGTTGACGAACGGGAGCCGGTTGCCGGCGAAGCGTCCGAGGCCGAGGGTCTGCAGGATGGTCGCGCAGCCGGCGATGAGCAGGCTGGCCGCGATGAGCCGTGTCATTCCTGCGGCGTCCAGGCCGACGGCCTGGCCGATGATGAGCGGAGGGGTGACGACGCCGGCGTACATGGCGGCGATGTGCTGGAGTGCCGCGGGGACGAGCCGCGAGGCGGGGAGCTTTTCGTCCACCGGGTGGCACTCGGCAGCGACCGAGGCAGTGGTGGACGGAGGGGTGGAACACGGGCCTTCGGCGGTTGCCGGCCCCTGTGCGGGCTGTGCCATGAGATTCCCTCCGGTCTGGCGCGGCCCCCGCCCGACTGCGGGCGGGCGGGGGCCGTCGCTCAGATGCCGCTTAGAGGTTGGTCATGTCGACCGGGATCTGCGCCGTGGCTCCGTCGCGGAGGACGGTGGCCTCGATGAGGCCGTACATGCGGTCGGCGGCGTAGTAGACCTCGTTGTCGTTCTTCAGGCCGAAGGGCTCGAGGTCCACCAGGAAGTGGTGCTTGTTCGGGAGCGAGAAGCGGACTTCGTCGATCTCCGAGCGGTGGTTGATGATGCGCGTGGCCATCTGGTACAGCGTCTGCTGGAGGGAGTACGAGTACGTCTCCGAGAAGGCCTCGAGCATGTGCTTCTTGGTCTGCTCGTAGGACCGCTCCCAGTTGGGCATGCGCTGGTCGTCGTCGGTCCAGTTGAACCGCCAGCGACCGGACACCTGGGTGGCCAGGATGCGGTCGTACGCCTCCTGGAGCGTCGTGTACTTGTCCTTGATGTAGCCCCAGAACTCCGAGTTGGTGGAGTTCATGACGACGAGGTCCTTGAGGCCGGAGATGACCTCCCACTTCTCGCCGTCGTAGGTGATCTGGGAGACGCGGGTCTCCTGGCCCTTGCGGGCGAAGGAGTGGTTGACCTCGTCGGCGCCGATGAACTTGGAGTTGGCGTCGGAGGAGGCGATGCGCTCCCAGGCGTACTCCTCGATCCGGATGCGCGCCTTCTTGATCGGCTCCTGGCTCGTCACGAAGTGGCGGGCGAGGTGGATGCCGAACTGCTCGGCGGACTCGATGCCGTACTCCTTGGCGAACGCGAAGACGGTGTTCTTCGTCGTGTCGGTGGGGAGGCAGTGGGCGTTGGAGCCGGTGAGGTGGACGTCGTCGAGGTCGCCGGAGAGGGCGACGGAGACGTTCAGGTCCTTGATGTGGTGGGTGGCGCCGTCCCGCGTGATCTTGACGACGCGGTTCTCTGCTTTGCCGTACTGGTTCTGGCCGAGAATCGTGGGCATGTCTGCTAGCTCCCTCGGTAAACGGAGTAGCCGAACGGGTTGAGCAGCAGCGGTACGTGGTAGTGCTCGCCCGGCTTGACGGCGAACGTGATCGCCACCTCCGGGAAGAACGCACCGCTGTCCCTTACGCGGGGGGCGTCCTGCTGCGCCTCGGCTTGCTTCTTGGCGAAGTACGTCTCGGTCTCGAAGTCGAGACGTACGTGGGTGGTTTCTTCCGGCAGCGCCGGCAGGTCCTTGCAGCGCCCGTCCGCGTCGGTGGCGGAGCCGCCGAGCGTGACCCACTGCGCGTCGGAGCCGCTGCGGGCCGCGAGCGTGATGGCCACGCCCTCGGCCGGGCGGCCGATGCTGGTGTCCAGGATGTGCGTGGACACCGAGGCGGTGGTGTCGGTGCTCATGCGGAGCTCTCTTCCTCGGAGGTCTCGGAGGTCTCGGGGTTCTCGGTGGTCTCCACGAGACGGGTCAGCCGGATGCGGTTGATCTTGCCCAGTTCGGTGCGGACGATCTCCCGCTCCTTCTCGGGCGAGTTCCCGATCCGCTCCCGGACCGCGTCGCGCATCTGCTCGCCGGTCCTGCCGGTGGCGCAGATGAGGAAGACATGACCGAACTTCTCCTGATAGGCCAGGTTCAGTTCGAGCATCTCGGCCTTGAGCTCCGCGGAGGCGCCGGCCATCCCGCTCTGCTCGCGGGAGGAGGTCGGGTCCCCTGCCTTCGGACGACCGATCGGCGGGTGCCCCGCCATCGCCTCGGCCAGGTCCTCGGCGGTCAGCTCGGCCATGGCGGCGTCGCTGGCGAGGAAGAGGGCTTCGGCGGTGGAGTACGGGCGCTGGGCGAGCAGCTTGCTCCCCCACGCCGAACTGGAACACACCTCGTGGAGCGCGGCGACGGCCTCGCTGTCCGAGGAGGTGTTGAACCGGGTGAGGCCCGGTGTCGTACCTGAAGTCACGGGAAGCCTCCGTGGCTGTTTTTCGCTGTGCGTCGGACGGGCTGCGGATAGCTAACGCCCTCCGCAACACAACGTCAACACTTTGTTGAAAACTCGGTCATACAAAAGCCGTCGTCCCGACATCTGGACGACGGCTTCCGGCCAACCATGATCAACTACTCGGCCTCGGCGGCCTTTTCCCTGTTCAGGGCGGTCTCCCGGTTCAGGTAGTTGTACACCGTGAAGCGGCTGACACCGAGCGCGCCCGCCACCGTCTCCACCCCGTGGCGCACCGAGAAGGCACCGCGTGCCTCCAGGATCCGGACGACCTCCTGCTTCGCCTTGCGGTCCAGTTCGGCCAGCGGCATCCCGTGCCGCCGTTCCAGCGCCGCGAGGATGTGGTCCAGGGAGTCCGAGAGCTGGGGCAGGCGCACGGCGAGGACGTCCTCGCCCTCCCAGGACAGGACGACGTCGTCGCCCTCCGCCTGCGTGGGGACGAGCAGCTCGGCGCCCATGGCGTCCACCAGGGGCTTCACCGCCGTGACCAGGGGGTGCTCGCTCACTTCCCGCCCTCCCCGATCACGTTCACCTGGAGCGAGACGCGCGTGGCGCCGGCCGCGAGCGACTCGCGCAGCAGGGCGTCGACGGCGGTGAGCACCGCGTCGGCGTCGCCTTCCGCCGTGTTGCCGAAGGGACCTACGTCGACCGCGTCCAGCTCGGCCGACTGGATGACCTCACGCGCCACGACCGCGTGCGCCGGCGCCTCGTCGAGGTCGAACGGCTCGGTCGTGAACTCCACTCTCAAACGCTCCATGGCCCCCACGCTAAGGCCCCGCACGGCCCCGCGGGAGTCCCGGACCTGCGGGGACCTCTTGACAAGTGCGGCGCCCGCCTTGCAACATTCCGTCAGACAGAAACTTACTTCCGCAATACGGAAGGAGCGCCGCCCCTCATGGGATACACGGACCAGCGCTTCGATGTGAACCTGTCGATCCTCTTCACGGAACTCCCGCTCCTGGAGCGCCCCGCGGCCGCCGCCGCGGCGGGCTTCACCGCGGTCGAGCTGTGGTGGCCCTGGATCGACACCGCCACCCCCGAGCAGAGCGAGCTCGACGCCCTCAAGAAGGCTCTTGAGGACGCCGGCACCCAGCTGGTGGGCCTGAACTTCTACGCCGGGCAGCTCCCCGGCCCGGACCGCGGAGCCCTCTCCGTGCCCGGGGAAGAGTCGGACCGCTTCCGCGCCAACATCGAGGTGGCCGCCGACTTCGCCGCCTCGGTCGGCTGCAAGGCGCTCAACGCCCTCTACGGCAACCGCGTCGAAGGCGTGGACCCGCAGGTCCAGGACGCCCTCGCCCTGGAGAACCTGGTGCTGGCCGCCCGTGCGGCCGACCGCATCGGCGCGATCCTCCTCGTCGAGACCCTCAACAAGCCGGAGTCGCCGCTCTACCCGCTGGTGAGCGCCCCCGCCGCGATCGAGGTCGTCGACAAGGTGAACGCGGCCACCGGCCTCGGCAACGCCAAGTTCCTCCTCGACATCTACCACCTGTCGATGAACGGCGAGGACGTCAGCCAGGTCATCGCGGAGTACGCGGCCAAGACCGGCCACGTCCAGATCGCGGACAACCCGGGCCGCGGCGCGCCGGGCACCGGCGACCTGCCGCTCGAGCAGCTCCTCGACGAGCTGAAGAAGGCCGGTTACGACGGCTGGGTCGGCCTGGAGTACAAGGCCGCCGACGCCGCCGCTTCCTTCGAGTGGCTGCCCGCCGAAGCCCGTCCGGCTCGCTGACGCAGGCTCCCTCCCCGTATCACCTTGCTTTGAGAGGCACCCTCACCATGAGCACTCTTCCCAAGATCGCGTGGATCGGCCTCGGCATCATGGGCTCCCCCATGTCCGAGAACCTGATCAAGGCCGGCTACTCCGTCACCGGCTTCACCCTGGAGCAGGACAAGCTGGAGCGCCTGGCCGCCGCCGGCGGCACCGCGGCCGGCTCGATCGCCGAGGCCGTCAAGGACGCCGACGTCATCATCACGATGGTGCCCGCCTCCCCGCAGGTCGAGGCCATCTCCTACGGCCCCGAGGGCATCCTGGAGAACGCCAAGCAGGGCGCGCTGATCGTGGACATGTCCTCGATCACCCCGCAGACCTCGGTCGACCTGGCGAAGAACGCCAAGGAGAAGGGCATCCGCGTCATCGACGCCCCGGTCTCCGGCGGCGAGGCCGGCGCCATCGAGGCCGTGCTCTCGATCATGGTCGGCGGCGAGCAGGCCGACTTCGACGAGGCCCTCCCGATCCTGGAGGCCCTCGGCAAGACCATCGTGCTCTGCGGCCCGCACGGCTCCGGCCAGACGGTGAAGGCCGCCAACCAGCTGATCGTCGCCGTCAACATCCAGGCGTGCGCCGAGGCCGTGGTCTTCCTGGAGAAGTCGGGCGTGGACCTGAACGCCGCCCTCGACGTCCTCAACGGCGGTCTGGCCGGCTCGACCGTGCTGACCCGCAAGAAGGACAACTTCCTGAACCGGGACTTCAAGCCCGGCTTCCGGATCGACCTGCACCACAAGGACATGGGCATCGTCACCGACGCCGCCCGCAACGTCGGTGCGGCCCTCCCGGTCGGCGCGGTCGTCGCCCAGCTCGTCGCCTCGCTGCGCGCGCAGGGTGACGGCGGCCTGGACCACTCGGCCCTGCTGCGCGCCGTCGAGCGCCTCTCCGGCCAGCAGGTCTGATCCCTGGGGCCTGGCTTCCGGGCCAGGCCCCAGCCCCTTCCCGGGGCCCCTGATTTCCGGTCGGCGGCGGCGCTGACAACCTGTCCTGTCGCGCCCAGGCGTCGCCGCCGACCGGAACACCACACTTCATTTTCAACAAACTGTTGACGTGTTGTTCGAGGCGAATTTACGCTCCTCGCACCCGCCAGCAGAGCTCCCGTACGGAAGGTCACGATGTCGAAGCGCGTGCTTACGACCGAGTCCGGCGCCCCCGTCGCCGACAACCAGAACTCCGCCACCGCCGGCGTCGGTGGCCCTCTCCTCCTCCAGGACCAGCACCTGCTGGAGAAGCTCGCGCGCTTCAACCGTGAGCGGATCCCGGAGCGCGTGGTGCACGCCCGCGGCTCCGGCGCGTACGGCTACTTCGAGGTGACCGACGACGTCACCGCGTACACCAAGGCGAACTTCCTCGGTGAGGTCGGCAAGCGGACCGAGACCTTCATCCGCTTCTCCACCGTGGCCGACTCGCTCGGCGGCGCGGACGCGGTCCGCGACCCCCGCGGTTTCGCCCTGAAGTTCTACACCGAAGAGGGCAACTACGACCTCGTCGGCAACAACACCCCGGTGTTCTTCATCAAGGACCCGATCAAGTTCCCCGACTTCATCCACTCGCAGAAGCGCGACCCCTTCACGGGCCGTCAGGAGCCGGACAACGTCTGGGACTTCTGGGCGCACGCCCCCGAGGCCACCCACCAGATCACCTGGCTCATGGGCGACCGCGGCATCCCGGCCTCGTACCGTCACATGAACGGCTACGGCTCGCACACCTACCAGTGGACCAACGAGGCGGGCGAGGCCTTCTTCGTCAAGTACCACTTCAAGACGAACCAGGGCATCCGCTCCCTCTCCGCCGAGCAGGCCGCCGAGCTCGTCGGCAAGGACGCCAACTCGCACCAGACCGACCTGCTCCAGGCCATCGAGCGCGGTGTGAACCCCTCCTGGACCCTGTACGTCCAGATCATGCCCGCCGCCGAGGCCGCGGACTACCGCTTCAACCCGTTCGACCTCACCAAGGTGTGGCCGCACGCCGACTACCCGCTGCAGCGCGTGGGCCGCCTGGTCCTCGACCGCAACCCGGACAACGTCTTCGCCGAGGTCGAGCAGGCCGCGTTCTCCCCGAACAACTTCGTCCCGGGCATCGGCCCCTCGCCGGACAAGATGCTCCAGGGCCGCCTCTTCGCCTACGCCGACGCCCACCGCTACCGCCTCGGTGTGAACCACACCCAGCTCCCGGTGAACGCCCCCAAGGCGACCGTGGCCGAGAACTACGGCCGCGACGGCTTCATGGCCACCCGCAACGGCTCGCGCCACGACAAGAACTACGAGCCCAACTCGTACCAGGGCCCGGCCCAGACCGACGCCGCGCTCTCCGCGCCGCTCGCGATCCACGGCTGGACCGGCACCCACGAGGCGCCGCAGCACACCAAGGACGACGACTTCTTCCAGGCCGGCGAGCTCTACCGCCTGATGTCCGAGGACGAGAAGAAGCGCCTGGTCGCCAACATCGCCGGCGGTCTGTCCCAGGTGTCCCGCGAGGACGTCATCGAGAAGAACCTCGCGCACTTCGCCGCCGCCGACGCGGACTACGGCAAGCGCGTCCGCGAGGCCGTCGAGGCCCTGCGCGAGGACTGACCGCACAGCAACACCCAGACTGCGTACCACACCTGACGGGAGGTCAGTGCGGTACGCGGTCCGGATCGCCGACCCGGATGAGGGGTGGTCGGCGAACCGGACAAGCGTGAGGACCGCGGCGGCTCCGAGCCAGTGCGGTGGTCAGGACGCCGGGCCCCCTTCTTGACCTGAAGGAAGGGGAACCGCCACGGCGCCCGTCGGCACCGCCGCGGTCCCAACGCCCCCCTTCCGAGGGGATCCCGCAACACCCGCAACACCCCCAAGACTCCGCCCGGCGACGCGAACGTCCTGTCGCGCCAGCCTCGTGCCGCCGGGCGGTCACCAACGGGAGAGCGCGGAACCAGGTTTACGGTCCCTGGTTCCGCGCTCTTCTTCTTTCCGGCCCTCCGCCCGGACCAGCAGGAACGTCACGGCGAGCGAGGCGAGGGCGAGCAGGACCATCCCCGTACGCGGTGACGTGTACTGGGCGAGGGTGCCGGCAAGCGCCGCGCTCACCCCCTGGAGCGCCAGCATCCCCGAGGTGTGCAGCCCGAGGGCGTGACCGCTCAGCTCCTCCGGCACCAGGGTCATGAGCCGCTCCTGGTGCAGCAGGCTCGCCCCGTACCCGACCGCCGACACGGTCACGAGGACGAGCGCGAGGGGAAGCCCCGGATCGAGGGCGAACAGCAGGAACGGGGCCGCGAGCAGCGCCTGGAGCGGGAAGCGGGTCCGGCCGCGCAGCCGCGCCGGCAGGAAGCGGCCGACGACGGCGTCCCCGACCAGCATCCCGAACGCGCCGCAGGCGAAGAGGAGCCCGGCGCGCTCGGGGGCGTACGGCACGAAGAGGGACTCGCAGCCGACGACGAGACCGTTCGGCACCCAGAGCGCGAGGTAGGCGCGACGGCGGGCGGGCACGGCCCAGAGCCGTCCGTTGGTGCGCCAGGTCTCGGCGACCGAGGGCCGTCCGGCGGCGCGCGGCGGACGCGCCCCGAGACCGAGGCGGGCGGTCAGGGCGGCGGCAAGGTAGAGCCCGGCGCCGGCCAGGACCGTGCCGCGGGGCGAGAGCAGGGCGACGAGGAGCCCTCCGGTGGCGAAGCCGCCGATCTGGCAGGCGCCGGTGGCCATGTTCGTCACGGAGCGGCCCAGGAGGTACTGCTCGCGCGGCAGGATCTCGTTCAGGAGCCCGTGGCGCACCCCGCCGCCCAGCGAGGCCGCGAGCCCCTCGACGAGCAGGACCACGAAGACCGCCCAGGTCGGCAGGGCGGGGACCGCGAGGACCGCGGTGCCCAGGGCGAAGAAGAGGGCGATGCCCCAGAGCGCGGTGCGCGGCGGCAGCCGGTCGGCGGCGGAGAGCAGGGTGGTCGCGCCGAGGAGCTGCGCGAGCGAGGGGCCGAAGAGGGCCAGGGCGGAGAGGAAGGGGGACCCGGTCGCGCGGAAGACGAGCGTGGCGAGGCCGAGTCCGGCGACGGTCTGGGCGGCGGTGTGGACGGAGCCGGTGAGGAAGAGCGGGGTGAACTCGGGGGTGCGGAAGAGCACGCGGTAGCGGGGCATGCGAGGAGCTTCGGGGGTACCCGGCTACGGCGATATTGTTTCGCTCGGTGGCGAAACCGACGGGCACGGGGCGAAGGTACGGTCGTATGGGCTGGTGGCGGATCGGCACGGACACCCTGGCGGGAAGCTCGTTCCTGCTCTCGCCGCTCGCCGAGACGGTCGCCTCGCTCAAGACCCTGCACGCGGCGGCGGCGACGCACCCGGGCGAACGGGCCTGGCTCGACCGGCACCTGCCCGCCTACCGGGAGCGGCTCGCGGCCGAACCGCTCGACGCGCTGCTCGTACGGGCGGCGATCGGTCCCACCTGGAACGCGGACTTCCTCACTCCCACCCCGCGGGGCGACCGCGAGCGGAGCTTCGAGGAGGAGGTCGAGGCGGTCCTGGCGACCGAACCGGGCGACGCGGTGGACCAGTTGGCGGTCGCGATCGGCGGACCGGTGCCGGAGCCGCTGCGCTCGGCACGGGATCTGCCGCGGCGGCTCGCGGACGTGCTCGGCTGGGTGTGGCGGGAGACCGTACGGCCGGAGTGGGCGCGGCGGCGGCGGATCCTGGAGGCCGACGTGCTGGCGCGGACGGCCCTGCTGAGCCGCGGCGGCTGGGCGGCGGCGCTCGACGAGCTGTGCCCGGGGAAGATGCGCTGGCTCGGCGACGGACGGCTCCAGGTCAACACCCGTGACTATCCGCCGCGTTCGGTCGACCGGGGACGGCTGCTGCTCGTGCCGGTGACGCCGGCCACCGGCTGGGTGTCGTGGGAGGAGACGGAGCGGTACGCGATCGTCTACCCCTGCGCGGGCGTCCTCGCGGACGCGGCCGGCCCGAGGGTCCCGGAGGCCTTGGGGGCGCTGCTCGGGACGGCCCGCGCCGGGGTGCTCGTACGGCTCGGGACGCCGCTGTCCACCAGCCAGCTGGTGGCGCTCACCGGGCAGGGCCTCGGCTCGGTCGGCCGTCATCTGAAGGTGCTGCTCGACGCCGGACTCGTACGGCGGGGACGGGCGGGCCGCTCGGTGCTGTACGAGTGGACGGAGGCGGGTGCGGTACTGGTGGCCGCACAGGGAGACCCCCGCCCCGGTGCTCCTCGGGGCGGGGGTCGGTCCCTCTGACGAGGGGGACGATCAGACCTGGAGGGCCTTGATCGCGGTCGGCGCGTGGCCCGGCTCGGTGGCCAGGTCCTCGAACTCGGTGACGTCGCTCATGTCGACCGTCTTGCTCATGGCGATGTTGGTGATGCGCTCCAGGATCGCCTCGACGACGACCGGGACCTGGTGCTCGACGGCCAGCTTCTTGGCCTCCTCCAGCGCCTCGCCGAGCTTCGACGGGTCCTCGACGCGGATCGCCTTGACGCCCAGGCCCTCGGCGACCTTGACGTGGTCGACGCCGTAGACGCCGATCTCCGGGGTGTTGATGTTCTCGAACTCGAGGTTGACCTCGAAGTTGATGCCGAGGCCGCCCTGCGCCTGCCGGATCAGACCGAGGTAGGCGTTGTTCACGAGGACGTGGACGTAGGGGACCTTGTGCTGGGCGGCGACCGCCAGCTCCTCGATCATGAACTGGAAGTCGTAGTCGCCGGAGAGGGCGACGACCGGGGTCTCCGGGTCGGCGGTGGCGGCACCGATCGCGGCCGGGATCGTCCAGCCGAGCGGACCGGCCTGGCCGCAGTTGATCCAGTGGCGCGGCTTGTAGACGTGCAGGAACTGCGCGGCCGCGATCTGCGAGAGGCCGATGGTGGTGACGTAGCGGGTCTCCGGGCCGAAGGCCTTGTTCATCTCCTCGTAGACGCGCTGCGGCTTCATCGGGATGTTGTCGAAGTGCGTGCGGCGCTGGAGGGTGGCCTTGCGCTCCTGGGCGGAGGCGGCCCAGGCGGAGAAGTCCGGCAGCTTGCCCTCGGCCTTCAGCTCCTTGGCGATCTCGATGAAGAGCTCCAGGGCGACCTTGGCGTCGGAGGCGATGCCGTAGTCGGGGGCGAAGATCTTGCCGAGCTGGGTGGGCTCGATGTCGACGTGGACGAACTTCCGGCCCTTGGTGTACGCCTCCAGGTTGTAGCCCGTGTGGCGGTTGGCCCAGCGGTTGCCGATGCCGAGGACGAAGTCCGACTCCAGGAAGGTCGCGTTGCCGTAGCGGTGCGCGGTCTGGACGCCGACCATGCCGGCGGCGAGCTCGTGGTCGTCCGGGATGGTGCCCCAGCCCATGAGGGTGGAGATGACCGGGATGCCGGTCAGCTCGGCGAACTCGACGAGGAGGTCGGAGGCGTCGGCGTTGATGATGCCGCCGCCGGCGACGATCAGCGGGCGCTCGGACTCCAGGAGGAAGCTCAGCGCCTTCGCGGCCTGGGCGCGGGTGGCCTGCGGCTTGTAGACCGGCAGCGGCTCGTAGGTCTCCGGGTCGAACTCGATCTCGGTCAGCTGGACGTCGATCGGGAGGTCGATGAGGACCGGGCCGGGACGGCCGGAGCGCATCAGGTGGAAGGCCTGCTGGAAGACGCCGGGGACCTGCGCGGCCTCCAGGACGGTCGTCGCGGCCTTGGTGACCGGCTTGGCGATCGTGGCGATGTCGACGGCCTGGAAGTCCTCCTTGTGGAGCTTCGAGACCGGGGCCTGGCCGGTGATGCAGAGGATCGGGATGGAGTCCGCGATGGCCGAGTACAGGCCGGTGATCATGTCGGTGCCGGCGGGGCCGGACGTACCGATGCAGACGCCGATGTTGCCGGCCTTGGCACGGGTGTAGCCCTCGGCCATGTGGGACGCGCCCTCGACGTGGCGGGCCAGCGTGTGGCCGATGCCGCCGACGTTCTTGAGCTCGCGGTAGAAGGGGTTGATCGCCGCGCCGGGGACGCCGAACGCCTGGGTGACGCCTTCGCGCTTGAGGATCTCAACGGCCGCTGCGGCGGCGGTCATACGAGGCATGGGAGTGCTCCTGCTTCGGCCGGGCGGATCCAGGCGGGTGCCTCGTCTCGGGAGGCCCGGCACCTGTTTCCGTAATGCGGAAATGCTGTTCTGCTATACGGAAGCAATGTAGGTCGGGGGCCGGAGAGCCGTCAAGAGAAGTCCGCCCGCCGGGATCACGGAAGTGGCCGAACACCCTCCCCCGGGTCGTCGGATGGGTGGACGATGGGGCGGGACGACAGGGGGTTGGGCTGTGGGCGAGTCGGTACCGGTGCGCTGTCCGGAATGCCTGCGGACGCAGGCGTACGCGGCGCCCGTCTTCCCCTGTGCGTGCGGGAGCCCCGTCGCGCCACCGGTCCTGGCGGGTGCGGTCGCGGAGCCGATCACGCACCGGAACTGGGCGGACGAGTGGGTCACCGTCCGCTGCGGGGCCTGCGGCCACGAGAACGACTGGCCGCACCCGGAACTGGGCTGCCCCTGCGGGACGGTGCTGCGGGTACCGGTACGCCCGGCGGAACCGTCCCCGACGACGCACGGACCCGCCACCGCCGGCCCAAACACCCCGACGACCGACGTGGCCGGAACGGTCGGGCCCGGCGCGGGCGGGGTCCGTGGGGGCGGATCCGGTGCGGGCGGGGCTGGTGCGGGCGGGGTTCGCAGGGACGGGTCCGGAACGGACAGGCCCGGCGCGGGCGGGGTCCACGGGGACGGATCCGGTACGGGCAAGGCCGCCCTCGGCCGGGCCGGTACGGGCCGCGGCCCGGAGGGGGCCTGGCCCGGTGCGAACGGGTTCGACACGGGAGCTTCCTGCACCGGGGTGGCCGGCGGGACGGCCGGGGGCACGTCCGGCGGGACGGGCCGTGCCGCGGCCGACGACGCCGGTGGGGCTGCCGGCGGACGGGCCGACGGAAAGGCCGGGCGTATGTCCGGCGGCCCCGGCACGGCGGGCGGCGGACAGAGCGACGGGGCTATCGGCAGACGGGCCGCCGAGCCCACTGAAAACACGTCCGGCGGCGCCGACAGCGCCACCGGCGGGCGGGCCGGGAGCGAGACGCCCCTCCGTGGGGTTCCCTCCGCGCCCGGGGAAACCGGATCCCCATGGTTCGGGCCGGGGCCGAAGGCCCGGGGCTTCGCCGGCCCGGCAGGGCGCGGCACAGGCGAGACCGGCCCCGCCGGACATGGCCCGGGCGAGAACGGCCCGGCCGGACGCGGCCCGGACGTAACCGGACGCGGCACGGACGGAGCTGGGCCCACCGGACACGGCACGGAGGGAACCGGCCCGGCCGGACGCGGCACCGACGGAACCGGGCCCACCGGACACGGCACGGACGGGACCGGGCCCACCGGACATGGCCCGGACGGAACCGGCCCGGCCGGACGCGGCACGGACGGGGGCGGCCCCACCGGGCGCGGCCCCGGCGGGGGCGGCCCCGGCGGGATCGGTCCCGCCGGACGCGCCGCGGACGGGGGTGGCCCGGTGGGGCACCGTACGTTCGCCGAGCGGTATCCCGCGCGGGTTCCGTTGCCGTCCGCGGCGCCCCGTCCGGCTCCGCTGCGCGGGGCGTTCCGGCCGGTGACGATCCGGACCTCGCGGGACGCGGTCGCGGCGGCGGCCGGGTACCTGCGCTGGCTCGGCTTCAGGGACGTCGTGCAGCCCGAGGAGCGCCCCGCGTCCGGCGTGGCCCTGCGGGCTCCCGGCCTGGTCGCCCAGGTCGACCCGAGCACCCGGCCCACCGGGCTGCGGGCCGTCGAGTGCCTCTGGCTCAACGGGCTGAGCACGGCCGCCGTGGGCGTGTTCTTCTCGCTCGCGGGCTACACCCCGGAGGCCCGCTCGCGGGCCGCCGAGGTCGGTCTCCCGCTCTTCGTCCTCGATCTGACCGGCACTCCGCAGCCGGTCAACGTCGCCGCGGACGAACTGACGGCGGGCGGCGCCTGAGCCTCACAACTCCTCGGCATCCGAAATCGGCCATTCACGCGTGACGATCACGCTCCACCGGGCACAACACCCTCGGGGGGTGGGCGTCATGCCGACGGGGACGTGGTGGTTCATCGGAGCGGCGTGGGGCGAACTGCTGCTCGCCGCCGTCCTGCTGAGAACCCGCAGCAGGGCGAGCGCCACGGGCGACGTGCCGCCGCCCGAGGCCCTCGCGCTGCTGCGCGGCGGGCGGCGGGCGGCCGTGACCGTGGCGCTGGTGGCGCTGCACCAGCGCGGGGCTGTCGCCGCGGGCCGTAAACGTACGATTCGGGCCAACGGCGGACCGGGCCGGACCCGTGACCCCGTACAGCTCGGGGCTCCGTCGCCTCTCGCGAAGCGCTGGACGTGCACTCCGCTCGCAGCGTCCCAGACGGAGAATCCCTCACGGCTGACCGTGGCGACGCGAGATC
>NZ_JBEXSZ010000176.1:0-15967 GCF_040613865.1 Streptomyces sp. NPDC006197
GATCCACGGCCGGGAGTTCCTCTTCGCCACGAACGGCCCAACGAGCATCCAAGCTGACAGTCACACCATCAGTGGCTTCTGTTAGGACCTCTAAGCGGCTGTCGTTCCTGTCTGACATGGACCAGCTCGGCGAAGCGGTCGAGCGTGCCTGTCGGCGGCTGGATCCGGCTTTCCGGCGGGTCAATCTGGAGATCCTGGGGAACACGGATCCGTTCTTGCATGCGCACGTCTGGCCGCGGTTCGAGTGGGAGCCGGCCGATGTGGTGGGCTCTCCGGTGTGGCTCTATCCGCGTGAGCGGTGGAGTGACGAGCAGTTCAGGCTCGGTCCGCAGCATGACGTGCTGCGAGATGCGATCGGCGGCGAACTGGACCGGCTGCGCTCGTGACATGACCGTTGTGGGCCCGCCGACCGTCGCGTCGGCGGGCCCGATGATCGGTGACGGTCAGCCGAGGCTCACTGGAGGCGTCTGTCTGATCGTTTCAGAATGAGGTTCGCAGGCGGCGGAGCCATAAGAGGGCCTCTGGTCTACGCAGTTGGTGTTTTGGGAGGTTCTTGTGGCCGTGAGCCGTAGTGCTCGTTGTCCGGGGGCGTGACCTCTCCACGGACGTATCGCAGTGACGTCTCCGATGCGCCCGCTGGGCGTTGATCGAGCCCGTGTTCGTCGCATGGCGAGCCGCCCGCTCGGGGCCCGGGACGGCAGCGCGGGTGCACGATCTGAGAGATCGTGAAGGCGATCCTCTACGTCAACCGCACCGGGATCCTATGGGAGTATCTGCCTTACGACTTCCCGCTGTTCAAGTCCGTCTACGACTACTACGCCAAGTGGGAGACGGACGGAACCACCGAACGGGTCCATGGCCTGTTGCGGGACAAGACCCGCCGAGCGAACGCCCGGAACGGGCAGCCGTCCGCGGCCGTGGTGGACGCGCTGAGTGGGAAGACCTCGAGCAATGTCGCCAGAGCCAGTCAGGGCATCGACGCCGGCAAGAAGATCAGAGGACGCAAGCGCCACTGTCGGCGTACGGACTTTTCTCCCCAGTTGCGTACGGACGAATGTCCCCGGTTCTGGCCGCAGGCAGCAGCAAGACAGAGGATCTCGGTTGAGATCGATGCCCCGACCAGGGACACTCGCGCGATGCGCCAGAGCACATCGTCTAAACCGGTCGAGCGAGGGTGGGATGAGCCCTGGTATCGGGTCCGCATGGAGGACTTCCAGGCATCGTTCCTGCCCGGCGACGGCGAGGACCTGGACGAGGTCTGCAATGTCGATGTCTTCGTGACTCTGAAGGATGGATCTCGATGGACCGCGACCGTGTTCACCTTCGCGGAAGCCGAGCGCCTGATGAAGCTCTGGGCAGGGACCGACGAGGCCCTCGGGAGCCGGTACTTCTGGGCCGCGGACGGCCTGATCGTCAGGGACCCCGGCATCGACAGCATGACCGGCATGATCGCCGGCCTGATCGAGAACGGCGAGTTCTCCGAGATCTTTCAGCGGGTCTCAACGACTGATCAAGTGCTCGGCCGCCGGAAGCGACGTGGGCGGTCAGTCCACGCCGTTGTCCCGCTCGATGGCCTTGAGGAAGGTCTCGTGGATGCCGTCACCCGGCACGGATCTCCCAGCGGATCCGCAGGCGGCGGAACAAGTGCAGGCGGGCGAAGGCACGCTCGGCCACCCGGCGTGGAGTGCCGGGTCCGGAGCCGTGGTCGGTGCCGCGTCGTGCGATCAGCGGCTTCACGCCGAGCGCGCGGACGAGGCGGCGGTACTGGTCGTGGCCGCGGTCACCGAGCACGAGGTCGGGGCGGCGCCGGGGCCGGCCGTGCTTGCCCCGCACGGGTGGCACCGCAGGGAGCAGCGGGATGACCTGGGTGAGGTCGTTGCGGTTGCCGCCGGTCAGGGTGACGGCGAGCGGGATGCCGGTGGCATCGGTGATCAGGCGGTGCTTGCTGCCCGCCGCGGTCCGCACCTGCTCGACCTGGGCGTCGTCCAGTTTCGGCGGACGACCGGTGGCCGGACTCCGACGCAAAGCATCCGCGCCACCCTCATCCCACACCCGTCTCCGCCGCCGCACGCTCTCGTCACTGACCCCCGGCGTCCGTGCGATCTCGGCACTCGAGCGTCCCTGCCCAAACAACTCGGCCGCCCGCACACGCCGCGTTTCGGCCAACTGCGGCCGCGTCAAAGGCGGAACGACAGACCCGAAGCAACAGACGAAGGCTTGGAAGACGCAGCACCAGGATCCCGGCAACGACTCTGCCGCACCCATAGAACTAACGAAAAACTCAGTAGTGTCGAATGGAGGCAGGATCCTCTGCTTCTATCAGGTCGAGGATGCGGGCGGCGAGCTGCTCCCGGGCGGCACGCAGCTCTTCCAGGGCCCGGGTGGTGTCTGTGTGCAGGCGCGGCGGGATCGGGGTGCCGGCTTCGGCGCATTTGAGAAGCAGGCGGGTGGCTGTGGTGAGGGCGTCTCCGAGGTCGGTGATGTCCCAGCCAGAGCGTGGGTATCGGCGGTCCGTCGGGACGCGGAACTCGGGCGCCAGCCCGTCGTGCCGTGGGTGCGACCACCACAGGCCGTCATAAAGTCCCTCGTCGAAGGCGAGGTTCACCACGGCACGGGCATCACGGCACGCCTCCTGTAGCCACTCAGGGTCGACGGTGCGGCCCGCCTCCAAGGTACTCCAGGCTTCTTCGAGGACGTCCTGCCAGGCCCGGGTGGAGCTACGTAGGCGAATCATCCGGCCCACCCGGGCTTCACGCCGAGTATGGGCTTCCACATCCCGTTGGACTCGGGTTTGGCGACGGTGCAACAGCAACGGACCCAGCACGGCCGCACCGGCACCCACGAAAGCCCCCGCTACCGCGCCGACAAGACCATATAGAGCAGATTCATCTGGCACACCGACATACTCGCCTGCTTCCCGAGCGAGCACACCCTCTTCGGCAACCATCGTCCGGGAGACGCTGGCGCCCAGTCCGAACATACGGCAGTTCTTCTTCGCCTCCGCTTCGGCCGCCTCGCGCGACTGCCTCTTCCGCCCGGCGGCGCGCGACGCGTTCGGCTTCGGCGTGGCCGACGGCTTCCTTCGCGCACGGCTCGCACAGGTCGTCGCCCTCACTGCGCCACTCTGTTCGATGCTCATGACCTGGGCGGCACAGCTCCGGAGTGAGGAAGCCGCGATGGGGTGTCAGCCCCTTCTGTCAGCATGCTGTCGTGACAGACACACGTGATCAGCGTCCCGTCGAAGCCACTCTCGACTTCCTGCGTTCTGCGTTCCCGCCGGAATGGCGCGAGCCGGCGCTCGGACATGAAGCCGTCGCGGACTGGGAGCAGGAGAACGGGGTGGTCCTTCCGGAGCCGTACAGGACGTTCATCGCGGAGATCAGCAACGGGTCCAGCCTCGGCCCCGCCGGCGACGGCGGTCTCCAGCCGCTCGGCTGGCTGCCCGACGCGTGGCCCGACCTCGGCCCACGGCAGCCAGGCGAACCGTTTCACCTGGAGGCAGCGTGGCCCTGGGAGGACGATGAGAGTGTCGACCCCGAGGACCCGCGGATCGACGCCGCGTTCAACAAGGGGTCCATCGTTCTCGGGTCCGAGGACGGACAGTCGTTCTGGCTCCTGCTGACCACCGGTCCCCGCCGCGGCGAGGTGTGGATGATCGCCGACGTCGGCGCCATCCCGGCGCCCGGCGACCAGGCATGGGGCTTCAAGGAGTGGGTGCAGCACTGGCACACCGGCAACGACTGGTGGGACTGAACGCTCCGTACTGACCGGTGGCAGGTCACAGGCCGTTCGAATCCTGGGTGCCTTCCGAGGTGCTGAGTGTGTGGTCAGTGCGCGTTGGCTGCCGTCGCCGAGCCCTGCACCGAGGACAGCTTGGGTCATATGTCCGTAGCCGGCGAGGGCGCAGTCGCCTTCCCCGCGGACCGTTCCCCCGGGATGGTGGAGGTGAAGTCGACCGCCTCCAGGCGTAGGACAGCCTGTGCTTGTCGTTTAACCTCGTCCCCGTTGGGGGTGGGGATGGAGCAGGCCGTTTTTGAATCCGTCAGGTATTCCGCGATATGTCAGGACTGTGGTGCGGAGATGGCGTGCTGCGGTGTCCAGGCCCTTGTGGACGGCCACTTGCGGTGGGATGTCGAGTCAACGTGTTCCGCCTGTGGATTCGCGGTCGCCGTGTGTGGTGGGGACCTGCCGAGCGAACAGCGGGATCAGATGCTGTCCAAGCATGGACCCGCGAGACTGCAGGTGATCAGCCCGTCGATGAAGAGTGTCGTGATGATGCGGGTGCTACGAGCTGAACTTGGCATTGACCTGGTCGATGCCAAGTCTGTGCTGCACCGCGTGCTGAGCGGTGACTACTCAGGGACTCTTCCCGAGATCGAGCTCCTGGCCCGGAAGTTCCGGGCCTCTGGCATCGCTGCCGTAGCTACTCGTTCATAGGTGTCTCATCCGGCAGCGTGGTGCGAATGCGCCTGGGCTTGGTGCCTTTCTTGTGGTGGGCGGTGTGGCTGAAGGTCCCCCTGGTAACGAGGACGCGGCCCACGCCGTGGCGGATGGCCGTGTGACGGTTCTTCGATCCCATCGGCCTTCCGGGGCCCGGGCGTGAGCTTGTTCGGCTCGGTCGGCTTCTCCCAGGGCCTGCGGAGGTCGGCGGCCAGGGGGCGGGCAAGCCGCAGCTGGGCATGAGCTGCGATCACCAGCCACGTCCACCGGTCGGCAGCCTCCGAGCTACGCAGCCGCGGCTTGGTCCACCCGAGCGTCTGCTTGAACAGGCGAAACGTGTGTTCCAGGTCGAAGCAGCGGAGGAAGGACCGCCAGCAGCGGTTGACGTCTGTGGTCGTGGCGCAGGTGCCGGACCACCACAGCCAGACCGGCTTGTTCGCCCCGCCACTGGCCAGCTTCTCCGCGGTCAGCCGGATGACGGCCCTCGATGGTAGGCAGCGGTCCCTCCTGGTCGAGCCAGGCCGCCTGCCGGGTCAGCCTCGGGTGCGACCGGTCCCACGCCTGCGCAGTCGCCTTCCCGCAGAGGCGGGTGTCGGTGACAGTGACGGCCTGCTCGGTGCCCCAGGTGGCGCAGTCGCCGAAGACGAACTCGCCACCTTGCTTGGGCGGTCGGCCACCCTTCGGGTCGTAGACCCGCGGCGGTGTCGGCCGGCGCATGACGCGGTCGGAGCGGAGCCGACCAAGGATCTACACCAGCAGGTGGGCGATGCGGGGTGCGTCGTACCCGGCATCCAGTACGACCAGAACCTCGGGATCGCCGGGCTTCCATTGGCCGGCAGCAACAAGGTGTTCGACGACCTCGCGGATCTGCACCGTGGTCACCGCGGCGACGTCGGCGCCGGGCTCCAGGCGGACTGTATCCAGCACCGTCGCCCAGGAGGTCCTGCCGGTCTCCAGCGCGGCCACGATCGAGTACGGCCAGCCCGGGACCATCTGGTGTTTGCCCTCACCACGGCCGAAGGCGTGGCAGGAGGACCGGTCCGGGCAGGTGTTGGCGTCCGGCCGCAGCCACGGCGACACGTCCGCGGCCGGCATGATCCGACCGTTCGCTGCCCGTGGCAACGGCAGAGAGGTCAGCGCGCGACGCAACCGGGCTACATCGATACGCCCCTGATTGAGGCCCCCGTAGAGGGCGCCGTGCCCGCGGCGGTGTTCCGGCGCGAGCTCCAGGTCGACCAGGGTCCGCACCGGCCCGTCCGTGTACAGCAGCGCGTCGCGTAACTCGAAAAGCGCGTCGCCCCGCGCGGTCAGACACACGTACAACTCCGTCCGGAAGCGTGACGCCTCCGCGAACCCATCCCGCTGGACGCCCTGATGCACCAGACCCACGACCACGGCCTTCGCGCTGTCCCTCTGCCTCTGTGACGGAGCAAAGGATCAGACGAGGGCCGCCTACATGTCCGCTGAACTGCGAAAACGCAGAGCAAGTTCGAGTCACGTTCGACGCGGGACCTTAAACGACAAGTTGAGTACAGGAACAACAACCTGGGCGACATCGATCGACGGGGCGTAAGGCGGCGGCATCGGGAGTCCTGGGCCGGGTGCATGCTTGCACACGGCCTTGTGAGCCACCGACACGGAGTCGCCTAGCGGGGGCAGATCGAACCACTCGCCGCGCTGCCGACAGGGTCGAAACTCCTCGTGCAAGACCCGCTCCAGAGGTCGACCCCCGGCCTCCGTCTGCCCTCGCCGTTGCCCGCTGGATCCTCACCCGTCCCGAAGCGCTGACCGAGAGCGACCGGCTCCAACTCAAGGACGTACTGGCGAACTGCCCCGAACTGGACGCACTCGCCAGACACGTCCGTTCCTTCGCCCCCATGCTCACTCGGCTGCAAGGCCATCAACTGCTGACATGGATCGAGGCCGCGAGCACCACAGACCTGCCCAGCCTCCAGTGATTCGCCCGGCGTCTGGAGCGCGACCTCGACGTCGTCACCGCCGGACTCTCGCAGTCCTGGAACTCCGGGGTCGTCGGAGGCCATGTCAACCGGATCAAGATGCTGAAGCGCCAGACATCCGGCCGAGCAAGCTTCGGACTCCTCCGCAAGCACGTCCTGCTTTACACGTGACCCGGGCACAACTCCGGCTCGTCGACGCCATAGCCTCGGCCCGTGCCCCACAGCCGTAGCCACAGCCAGACCGAGCAGCCTCGCCCCGCCGAGTTCCCTCCCTTTCAGGCACTGCTGGACAGTACAAATTGGGCATCGCTCGCCACAGCCTGCGGCACGGGTGAATCCCTGCCGGCGGCGCTGACACTCCTGACCAGCCCTGACCCACTCATCAGGGAGTCCGCTCTACAGGACGCGCTGGGGCCCGTGACTCACCAGAACAGCATCTACGAGGCCACCGTGCCTGTGGCGCTCTACGTCGCGGCGATCCTCAACCACCCGGCCATCACGGCAGGCGACTACAGCCACAACGCCAAGACTCCCCCGAACCGCTCCACTCTCGTGCGGCTGCTCGACTGGCTCGGCGACACCGCCTACGACGCCGACGACGCGTCCGTTGCCCTTGACGAACGTCTCTACGGTGAAGGATTTCTCGACGAGTACGAGGAGATGCGTGCGTTTCGGGACGCGCGCCCGGCGATCTTCTCCGCTGTTCATGCCTTCCTCAGTCATGACAACGCCGACGTGCGCCACACCGCCCTTGTCGCTGCCATTCCCCTCATAGAGCACCCCCTCCTCACCCGGCACCAGGCCGATCTGGCCAGCCATGCCCGACGTCTACTCGCCACCAGCACTGATCGGTACCACCGAGACCGCGTCCTGGACGCGCTGAAGGCTTGGGGTCACGACACCAGTGGCCTGGAAAACGCGTCCGACATTGCAGCCCGCGAGCACTACGCCCTCCTCAGAGCTGCACGCGCTTCTCGGGAAGGCGGCTACAGCGAAGAACCGCCGTTCTGACTCAAGATTCAAAACGCTTCCGAATCACCCACTGATCACCCCGCATGGCCGCACCACAAGAAGTGGGGCAGAGCCCGATCTCACCTGCGCGGCCATAGGTCAGAGTGACCGTCGTCGCCTTCGGCCTGGAGGGGGGCAAAGTCGGTGCGGGCCGCTTCGGCGGTTTCGGGGTACGCCTGGCGCTTCCCGTGTTCGGCGAGTGCCCGGCGAGTGTCCGGTAGATGCCGGCCAGGCCAGGGGTCTGGCCCTTGCGCCGGCCGGTGGGGGTAATCGCCCTTCCTCGCTGAAGGCGGTCTCACGCCTCGGACGGCGCACCACTGCCGTGGCGCTGCCGCCGGCGGTGTTTGCGCATGGATACCTGGGAGCCGCAGCCAGTACTGCAGTACAGCCCTCCCCCATTGCGGGTGCGGTCGAAGAAACCGAAATGGCATGGGGGGTTCCGGCACGCCTTGATGCGCCCCCAGTCGCTGCTCTGCGCAAACGTCGTCACCGCAGCCAGTACGGTCCCGAACACGCGCGGCACCCCCGCCTGTGATGAGGTCAGCTCTACACCGTCGGCCGTGACCACCGTCGCCAGCGGGTAGAGCGAACCCACACGTTGCAGGTGCCGCTCGGCACGCAGCAGCGGCTCACCCAGACTTTCCTCATCGCCCGAGTGCGCGAGCAGCACGGTCACCAGGGCATCACGCAGCTCGCGCGCGACCGCGGCGTCAGCGTCGGTCACCACGGTTTCGCCACCGAACTCGTCGCGTTCCGCCAGCCACGCCGCGAACGAGTCCCCGTCCCCGAACAACTCTCGGCGACCCGATCCGTCCGCGCGCGTGTTCACGAACGCAAGAACGGTCTCCACCATCGGCGTGACGGTGCGCGGGCTGGGTTTGGAGGATCCGGCTGCGGCAGCGATCATCCTCCCACAGTACATCAGTGTGAGCGGCACTAATCCAGCTAGTGAGCAACCTTCCTGTCGATCTAGCTTGACTCGTTGCGACCTAACTACTTACGGTCGCAACATGAATGGGACATCCAAGCAGCAGACCCACCTCCGCGCATGGCTGATCACCGGCGCGTCGTCCGGCATCGGCCGCGAACTGACGCTCCAGGTGCTGGAGAACGGCGACACCGTCTCGGCCCTCGCCCGCGACACCTCCTCCCTGGACGAACTGGCGCAAGCACACGGTGAGCGCCTGCTTCTCATCCAGGCGGACGTACGTGACGAGCGGGCCGTCCGGGAAGCGGTAGAGCGCACGCTCTCGCGGTTCGGCCGCATCGACGTCGTGGCCAACAACGCGGGATACGGACTGTTCGGAGCCGTCGAGGAGGCCTCCGACACGCAGGCCCGTGCCGTGTTCGACACCAATGTCTTCGGAGTGCTCAACGTGCTCCGCGCAACGCTGCCGGTGCTCCGCGCCCAGCGGTCCGGACACATCCTCCAGGGCTCGTCGGTCTACGGGCAGTCCGCCCACCCCGGCGTGGGTCTGCTGGCCGCCACCAAGTACGCGGTCGAGGGGCTGTCGGACGCGCTCGCGGCCGAGGTCGCCCCGCTCGGCATCAAGGTCACGATCATCCAGCCCGGAATGACCGCCACCCCCTTCCTTGCCAACCTCGACGTCGCAGCCGGCCTGGACGACTACGACCAGACCGTCCGCGAGGTCCAGAAGGGCATCGGAGAACTGCCCGCATCCGCGTTCTCCGCCGCGGTCCGGATCGCCGCAGGCATCCGGACCGCGGTCGACAGCCCCAACCCCCCGCTGCGCCTGGCCCTCGGCACCTCCAGCGCGACGGGCATGCGCCCCGCTCTGGAGGCACGAATCGCAGACCTGGACGGCTGGCGGCATGTGACCGATGCCGTCGACAGGTAGCAAGCCACGAATCCCGCCGGGGACATGGTCATGGCGGAGACGACCCGGTCCTCCTCACCCCCGGCCATGACCAGTGGGGCTGGGTCGAAGTCACGGCAGACGGCTTCGACCCGGCCCCCTGCACCACCACTGCTCCGCGCTCCCCCCGGCGGGCGTCGGCCGCGGTTCGACCGCCCGCCTGGCCCGACGGATGAGGATGCCGGTAGTCAAGGACACCTTTCACTCCGCGGGATCAGCCGGGATCAGCCGGGACCTCGGCCTGGACTACTACACCGTCCGCCGATACGCCCGAACCTCTGGCGTCGACCAGCCGCTGGCCAAGGTCACCCAGCGGCGCACCCTGCCGGACCACCACGAGCCCTATCTCCACGAACGCTTCGCCCAGGGCTGCCGCAACGCCGGCCAGCTCTTCCGGGAGGACCGAAACCAGGTATTCCGCGGCGACCGCACGGTCGTCAACCGCTACATCCCCCAGCTCAAACAGGGCCTCGAGACCGCCCCTCCTCCACCAGCCCTGCCCAAACCGCGGCTGCACTTCGCTGGGTCGTGACACACCCCGGCCGGCTCCGGCCATACGAAGCGCTCGGTCTCAAGGCGGTCCGGGCCGCCTGCCCCGAACGCGACTCGGCCGTCAAACACGTCCGCACCTTCGCCATCCTCATGCACGAACGACGCGGGCATTATTTCGTCGGGTCATATGAGGACCACGACTCCGCCCGGATCGGGAGCCAGCGTTGGGCCGTTCGTGGCGGCGACGTACTCAGTAATGCCGCGTGATCTCCGGTGAGAACGAGAGCCACTTCGGCAAGTTTCGGAGCCACTGATCGAGTGACCTGTCCGGCCGGGCGGAGTGTCCGGGGATGTTGCCGCGGTGGTGGCGATGGCTTGTCGGGCGGCCCCAGGGTCCGCCTCCCTGACAAGTCGTGGCCAGGAGCCCGCGCCCCTGTGAGGCCCGGGTTGGCGAGGCTGGTGAGCGCTTTGCGTCGGAAATAGACTGTCTGACATGTTGTTGGATCTCGAAGTGGACGGCCGTCGCCTCCGGGTCCGTGACCTTGAGCCGGACGACGAACCCGACGTGCTCGGCTTGTTCGAGGCTAGTGAGGACTGGTTCAGCCACGCCTTCGGTCAGCCCGCCATGCCGGGCGATGTCCAGAGCCTGTATTACAGCCTGCCCGAGGGTGTGGAGTTCGAGGACAAGGCCATGTTGGTGATCGAGGCCGAAGGCCGGATCATCGGGCTCATCGATGCCGTACGGGAGTATCCCGAGCGTGGCACGTGTTCGGTCGGGATGTTCCTGATCCGCCCCGATTGCCGTCGATTCGGGTTGGGACGCGCTGTCGCCTCGGAGCTCGTCGGCTCGCTGGTGGCGGACGGTTGTACCGAGGTCATCGCGCTCGTCGCGGAGGGCTGGCAGCCGGGGCTGAAGTTCCTCGACGCTCTCGGTTTTGTGTCGGAGGCCCCGGGAGAGGCCGCGCATGCCTACCGGAACCTCGGGCCCAGCGAGCGTCCGACGATTCGTTCGCGACTGCGGACCTCGGACGCTTCACCCGCCTCCTGATCCCCCGGCCCGTCGCCGTCCGGGAGGGATGCCGCTGGTCAGCGAGGTCCTGGGCGCGCGCATTCGCCTGGCTCAGCCCGAGAAGAGGGTCCCCTGGGTGGCCTGGAAGCGGTAGGACTCGGTGCCGGTCTGGATCAATGTGCAGCGGAAGGTGATCCGGTCGGCGATGGCCGCGCAGAGGCGGGCGTCACCGAAGGTCTTGTCCCACTCGGTGAACGGGGAGTTCGTGGCGACGGCGGTGGCCTTGCGTTCCTCGTGCTCGGTGAAGATCTGGAACAGCAGCTTCGCGCCCTTGCGCCCTTGCGATCCAGGTCGAGGGAGCCGAACTCGTCCAGCAGAAGAAGACCGACTTTGCTGGAGCGGGCGATCACCGAGGACAGCTTGCGGGACGCGTCGGCCTCGGCGAGTTCGTTCACCAGCGCTGAGGTGGTGGTGTAGCGGACAGACAGGCCGACCTCGGTGATCGCGGTGCCGATCCCGATGAGCATGTCCTCCGGATCGCCCGGCAGGGCCGTCCGCCGCGGCGGAACCCGCTCGGTGTCCAGGTCGTCGTCCTGGTCGGTGACGGTGATCGTGGGGCTCATGCGCGTAACCATTCTGGTTCTGGCTGGTCTGGCTGGTCGTGACCGGGTTGAGGAGTCGGTCGTACTTGCTCATGTCCGGGAGCGTCGTGCGCTGGTCGGGCGGCAGGCGGCGCGTGTGCAGGGAGATCACCTGGGCCCCGGTCCCGTCCGCGGTGGTGCCGCCCTCGCTCTGCGGGCCGTCGCCCTCGCGAGTGAGGACCTTCGTGAAGCCGCCCTCCGCGCGGGCCTGCGCGAGCGCGGACGCGCCGGCGAACGCACCCGGCTTGACCGGCAGGATCTCCAGGTAGTGGTCCAGGACGTCGTGATAGGTGTAACGACGGGTCAGCCGCGGATGGCGGGCGACGACCCGGCAGCCGTCGAACATCCACAACTCGTTCGCCTTCAGCTCGACCCGGACCTTGTTCCCGATGAACTTCGCCGGGACCGAGTAGTAGCCCTGCCTCACCGTGATCCTGGGGTTCCGAGCGACGGTCGGCGTCAGGTCGATGCCGCAGCCGTAGTCGTCCGCGGGCAGCGGATGCGGCCTCTCACGCTCGGCCTCGAAGTCGAACCCGATCGAGGTCGGCCGTGGATGAGGCGGGCGTCCTCTGTCACGTCGATCGCGGCCGGTCGCTCGTTCAGCTCCGCCAAAGTGTCCACCGCGGGAGGTGGAACCAGGTGCTTCCTGCGGAATCGTCCGCCCTCGTGTTCGACGCCGCCCTTCTCCTGGGCGGCGTCTTGTCCTGGAGTGCAGTAAAGGCCGAGAACTGGTACCACGACTTGAGCGACGTCCACCGGGTCGACTCCAGCCGGGAGCGGCCGAACAGGACCTGCCTCCCTGCGGGTCGCAGGTTGTCGTAGCGGATGTGCACCGCACGCACTTGCGGCGCTGACCGGAAAGGTCCAGCCAGAAGTCCGCGAAGTCGACCTCCGCTTCCTCGCCCGGCCGCTTCGCCTGCGGGGCCACGCCCTCCAGGTCCCGGCGACCCTCCAGTGCCTCAGCCTTGATCTGCGGGTGTCGCCTCGCGACGTAGCCGTAGACCGTCGTCGTGCGAGTTGGTTCGAAGTCGTGCTCGGCAGCCAGACGCTCCATGATCCGCGGGATTGTGTGCTTCCGCTTCGGCGGCGCGTCCAGATCCTCGCGCAGCATCGCGTCGATGAAACCCTTCACCGGCTCCCGATCTCACCGGAGAACCGCTGGCTCTCAACGTCCCCGGAGTCGTGACTCCCATCAACCCCGTAGAAATCAACGCGGACAGGACCTCATCAACTGGATCGAACAGGTCCACGACAGCGACCTGCCCTCGCTGCAGCAGTTCGCTCGCGGACTCCTCCACGACCAGGACGCCATTGTCACCGGTCTCCCCTCGACCTGGAGCTCAGACCGGGTCGAAGGGCAGGCCACCAGGGTCAATCTGATCAAGCGAGCGGGATGCGACCGCGCCGAACTCGACCTCCTCCGAAACGGTCCATGTCCTGGCTGACCGGCTACCGCAGACCCAACCACCGCTACGAGCGCTGCTCCCGCAACTACCTGGCCCTTCTCGGCCTCGCCGCATCACCGCGCTGCGACAAACGGATCATCCACACAACGGATGTTCCTCAAACTTCTGAGCCGGCTTTCCAGGGTCAACGGGACCGCAGGCTTCCGCCGCGCTTCGCGATACTGCTGGGCGCACGCGTGATGCACCATGTAGCTCGTGGATGATGCTGACGAAGAACAGCCTCCGACGCCGCCCCAGCAGAGGCGACCACGAGTGCCGACAGCCCTTCAGGTGACCGCCGTTCTGCTGGCCCTCGCCGCAGCCTTCCTGCTCCTGGCGCTTGCGCGGATGGATGCGCTGCCGACCCGGTCGACAGCGGTCGACTGGCTTGGGCGGTGGTGGCCGGTCCTGCTCAGCGGGGTGTCCGTGGTGGCCGCGATCGTCATCTGGAGGCGGCGCCACGGACCGAACGGGCCCCGTGAAAGCTCGGAAACCGGTGCCCGGACCGATCGCTGGTCGCAACTGCCGACCTTCATCACCACGTTCACCGCCTTGGCCGCCCTCGTGTTCACGGCGCTTTCCCTGCGGGCCACCCACGACCAGATCAGCGTCGCTGAGCAAGGTCAGATCACGGACCGATACACCAAGGCCATCGATCAACTCGGCGCCCCTGGTCCCGATCACCTGCAGATCCGGCTCGGCGGCATCTACGCGCTGGAGCGCCTCGCATCGGACTCCCCCCGCGATCAGCAGACGATCGTGGAGGTCCTCAGCGCGTTCATCCGGACCACCAGCCCGCGAACGACTCCATCGAAGATCTGCCCGACTGTAGCGGCCGACGTCCAGGCCGCCTTCATCGTGCTCTCCAGAAGGGATGTGCTCAAGGATCCCTCCTACCGGAGCCCGCACCCCTTCGGCGCCGTCGATCTGCGTCATACCTGCCTCGCCGGCGTCGAGGCAAACGGCGCGAACCTGACCCGTATGTCGCTCGTGGGCTCCGACCTCCATGGAGCGAACCTGTCAAACGCTCACGGCGGACTGATGAGTCTGGTCGATGCCACACTCACCGGCACTTACCTCGACGGGGCCGATCTCAGCAGCTACGTCTTCCTCGACCGCGCCGACTTCACGGGTGCCAGCCTGTCCGAGGCGAAGATCGGTCCCTCGAGACTGCGCGGAGTGAAGCTGGTCAACGCCGATCTCGAAGGCGCCGACCTGCACGCCGTCGACTTTCACGGAGTGGACCTCACCGGCGCCCGGCACGACGAGAAGACCGACACCACCGGCGCGACCCGCGATGCCACCACGATCGGCGCATGGTGGTGATGACCGAGTACGAAGCCTCGTGCTGGTCATGACGCACCACAGATGATCGAGGTGCTCGAACGCCTCCGTGTTCCCCGCCCCAAGGCGGACGGCCGCGCGGCCACCCCGACCACCTCGGCGGCGACAAGGCATACAGCTCACGCCGCAGCCGCCATTACCTGCGAAGACGCCAGATCAAGCACACCATCCCCGAACCGAAGGGCCAGCGGGCCAACCGCACAAGACGCGGCAGCAAGGACGGTACGCCCGGGACCATCCCGACACGAGCGGGAACAGCCACTCTGTAAGCCGTGGAAGGCGGGGCGAGAGATCACCCTGGCGGGTCTGAGTTTGAACGAGCCGGTCGAGGAGCATCTCAAGGACCGGGTCAAGGCGCTGGATGCGGCCTGGCAGTTGACGGCGAAGCGGCTGGAGGAGGCTGGGCAGGACGCGAAGCTCAGCTTCGAGGTGCAAGCCCAGCGGGCGACTGAAGCTGAACGTGGACCGGCTCGGCGCGCTCGGCGGGAGCGTGTCGTTGAAGTGGCTGTGCCAGACCACCGCGAAGGTGTCCCCACCCCGGGGTGAAGCCGGAAATGGTCGCCGCCCACAACGCCTCACACTCCGACATCGTGCTCGGGCTGTTCAGGAGGACCGGCTCGGCGCGCTCGGTCTGGTTCTCGATGCCGCCGTGCTCCGGACGACCCGCTACCTCGACGCCGCCGTCGACCACCTGCGGGGCTTGCCGCCCGAGGAGCGGGAGCCCGACGTCCCGGCCAAAGACCTGGCCCGGGTCTCCCGCTCAAGGGGGTCAGGTCGCGGGGAGTCGGCTGGTCAGTAGTGCTATCCGTTGTTCGGTGTCTGCCGGTGGCAGTCGTCCGGCGCGGGTCAGGGTGGCCAGGCCGTGCAGGGCGGCCCAGAACACCTCGGTGAACAGTCCGGGGTGGACGCCGTTGCCGGCGACCTCGTCGAGGTTTTCCAGCAGGGCGGCGAAGGCGTCTTTCAGGGGCTGGGGGGTGTCCTGGTGGGCGAAGGCCAGGCCGCCGTCGAGCTGGAACATGGCGTCGTAGACGGCGGGGTTACGTTCGGCGAAGTCAAGGTAGGTGCGGGCCAGGGCGGTGACCCGGGTGTGGGGGTCGTGTGCGGTGCGGGTTGCGGTCCGCAGGGCCGCGGCCAGCTCGGCCGCGCCCTGGAGGGCGACGGCGCCGATGATCTCGCGTTTGCCGCGGAAGTGGCTGTAGAGGACGGGCTGGCTGTATTCGATGCGTTCGGCGAGGCGGCGGGTGGTGACGGCGTCCCAGCCCTGTTGTTCGGCGAGTTCGCGGGCCGTGGTGACGATGAGGCGCTCGCGTTCGGCCCGTTCGCGTTGTTTGCGTTCCTGTACCGACATGCCCTGATCCTAGCACCGCTAGACAACCGAGCGGCAGTAGTACTAGCGTTGCCTCATCACCTAGCAGCGCTAGATTCCTGGAGGGGTTGTCATGTTCCACGCACTCGGGGTCCTCACCACCGTGACCGTCGGCCTGATGGTGGGGGTGGAGTTCTCCGTCGCCTTCGTCATCAACCGGATCCTCGACGCCCTCCCCGAGGACAGCGGCCAGCTCGGCCGCGCCCACGGGGGCCGGATGCTCGGCGCCCTGATGCCCATCTGGTACATCGGCTCGCTCGTGCTGAGCGCGCTGTGGGCCATCACCGGATGGCACCGCCCCGGCGCCGGCCTCGTCGTCACCGCCGCCGCACTGCTGATCCTCAGCGTGGTCATGTCGGTCCTGCTGCTCGTCCCGATCAACAA
>NZ_JBEXSZ010000177.1:0-15574 GCF_040613865.1 Streptomyces sp. NPDC006197
GGAGCGACGAGACGACATCCACGAGGCCTTCCTCGGCCTCGCCACCTGCCTGATCACCCACCGACACGTCCAACGCCTTTGTTAGGACCTCTAAGCATGATCCGAAAGAGACGGCCTAGCCCGCCACCGCGTCGGCGAAGACGTCGGGGTTGTCGAACATGATGTTGTGGCCGGCGCCGGGGACGGTCACGACGTCCACGCCGGCGGCCCGGAGCCCGTCCGCGCCGGGCAGGTCGCCGCTCAGCTCGCCCTGCAGGTAGACGCGCGGGACGCGCGCGTGGACGAACATCTCCCGCATCACGGGCTCGGTGCCCCGTACCAGGTGGGCGGCGGAGCGGTGCAGGGCGAGCGGGTCGGCCAGGCGCATGGTGGCCGCCCAGGCCGGGCCGACGTGCTCCAGGACGCGGGCGAAGCCCCCGCCCCGTACGAACTCCTCCTCCGTGTACGACGCGATGCCGCTGCTGCCGGCCGTCGGCGCCGGAAACGGGTCGAGGTTGCCCTCGGTGACGACGAGCCGTCCCACCAGGTCGGGCCTGCGGTGGGCGAGGACGATGGCGACCGCGCCGCCCATGCTGTGCCCGGCGATCACCCCGCCGCGCACCCGGGCCGCGTCCAGTGCGGCGGCCAGGGCGTCCGCGTGGTCCTCAAGCCCGTAGGCGAAGTCGGCGGGCCGGTCGCTGATGCCGTGCCCCGGCAGGTCGACGAAGAGGACCCGTCGGCCGGTGAGTTCGGGGCGGGCCGCGATGTGCGCGTGGTAGACGGTCGACGCGGCGCCGAGGCCGTGCACGAACACCACAGCGGGTCCCTCGCCGGCCGCCTCGGTCCATCGGATGACGCTGCCCCGCTCGTCGAATCGTGCCTCGCGCACAGTCCACTCCCCTCTCGAATACCTCGCCAACACAATACTACGCCAACGTAGTACTACGGCAACGTCATCCTGGGAGAGAATGCGGGCATGCTGGAACTGTCGATCCTCGGTTTCCTCTACGAGACCCCGCTGCACGGCTACGAGCTGCGCAAACGCATCACCGCCCTCACCGGCCACGTACGCCCGGTGGGCGAGTCCACCCTCTACCCGGCGATCAAGCGCCTGGAGAAGGCCGGCCTGCTGGTGCGGGAGACCCAGCCGGGCCCGGCCGCCGCGCCCCGCCAGGTCCTCACCCTCACCGCCGCCGGCCGGGACGAGCTCCGGCACCGTCTCGCCGACGCCGAAGGCCCCGAAGTGACCGACGAGAACCGCTGGTTCGCCCTCCTGGCCTTCCTGCGCCACCTCGACGACCCCGCCGCCCAGGCCGTGGTCCTGCGCCGCCGCCTCGCCTTCCTGGAAGAACCCGCCAGCTTCTTCTACGACGGCGACCGCCCTCTGCGCGCCGAAGAACTGGACGACCCGTTCCGCCACGGCATCCTGACCGTCGCCCGCGCCACCACTCGGGCGGAACTCACCTGGCTCCGCACCACCCTCACCGACCTGGAGAACGCCTAGGGCGTGCACCGAAAGTGTGTGCTGTGGCCGGTGTGGCGTAGTACTCCTGGGGAGCATCAACGCCGGTCTGTTGTCACCTTGGAGTTGCCGATGGCCGTTCGCCGTGTCGTACCCAATGTCCAGTCGGAGGCTGCGCAGGAGAGCCGGGAGTTCTACGGCCTGCTCGGATTCGAGGAGGTCATGAACCACGGCTGGATCATGACGCTCGCGTCCCCGTCCAGTCCGACGGCGCAGATCAGCTTCATGGCCAGTGACAAGACCGCACCGGTCACGCCCGATATGAGCGTCGAAGTAGATGACGTGGATGCGGCCTACGCGGCCATGCGGGAGAGCGGCGCGGAGATCGTTCACCCCCTGCAGGACGAGGAGTGGGGGGTGCGCCGGTTCTTCGTCCGTGACCCCAACGGCCGGGTGGTCAACGTGCTGGGCCACCGCTGACGGTCCTCCGGGCTACCGGGGAATGCGGGTCACAGCCATTCGTTGATGGCCGCGACGAGCACGGTCGCCTCGTAGCGGACGGCGAGTTTCTCGTAGCGGGTGGCCACCGCCCGGTGTCTCTTGAGCCGGTCGATCCCGCACTCCACCGCGTGCCGCTCCCTGTAGTCGATCTTGTCGAACTTCGGTGGGCGGCCACCGCGGGAGCCCAGCTTCTGGCGGTTGCGGGCGTGGTCGGCCTTGTCCGGGATGGTGCAGCGGATCCCGCGCCGACGCAGGCAGGCGCGGTTCTTGCGGGAGGCGTACGCCTTGTCGGCGCGCACGCGATCGGGCCGGGTGCGGGGCCTGCCCGGCCCGATGCGGGGCACACGGACCTTCTCCAAAACGGACTCGAACTGCGGGGAGTCCCCGCGCTGCCCGGCCGTAACCACGATCGACATGGGCTTCTGTCCTTGCTCGGTGGCCAGGTGGAGCTTGGTGGTCAGGCCGCCGCGCGAGCGTCCGAAGCCGTGGTCGTCCGGCTCGGTGGCGATGCCGCCCGGCGATTCCTTTCGCAGGTCCCCCTTTTCCTCGCCCCGGCGGCGTGCTGGCGGTCCCGGCAGACAGTGGAGTCGACGTTGAGGTCCCAGGTGATCAACCCCCTGGCGTCGGCCCGGGACTGAAGTTCGATGAAGATCCACTGCCAGGTGCCGTCCCGCTGCCAGCGGCGGAACAGGTCGTACACCCGGCCCCAGGGCCCGTACCGCTCCGGGACGTCCCGCCATGGCGTTCCGGTCCGGGTTCGCCACCGTATGCCGTCGATCAGCTGCCGCCGGGCCCATATCGGCGGCCGACCGGACTTCTTGCCCTTCGGCAGCAGCGGCTCCAGCACCGCCCACTGCGCAGCCGTCGGATCTCCACGTGCCACGAACCAAGATCATCGCACGTCCAAGATCCACTTTCGATACACGGCCTAGCCGGGGCCCGTCCGGTGGGAACGGGCAGAAGCCTTCGGGTCCGCCGGCCTCGCCCGGCGGCTCGGTCAGGGCGGCCAGGCCCTCGAACAGATCCAGCAAGGCGTGACCGTCCAGCCCACAATGGAATGGGTGACCATGTGCGACGCGGCGCCACCTCCGAACGCCCGCGTCAAACCGTCGAACGACACGACACCGGACAAGGAGGACCCCATGTACGTCGTGGTCCACCACAAGATCCTGAACCCGGAGACGGCGTTTCCCCGTGGCCAGGCCCTCATCGACGGCACCGGAGCGCCCGAAGGCACCCGCGTGCTGCAGTTCTACCCGCACGTCGACGGTTCCGTCGTGACGTGCCTCTGGGAGACGAAATCCGTGGCAGACGTCCAGAGCTTCGCCGATACGACTCTCGGTGACTCGAGCGTCAACGTGTGCTACGAGGTCGACGCGGAGAAAGCATTCGCCGACCACCCGGCCGGCCTGAGCCCGAAGTCGGCTCCTGTCACGTAGGTCTTCCGAACCACCTCGCGGTGCTCCCGGCACCGGCGGCCGGCCCTCCCGGGGATGGCGCCCCGGCTCCCCGCCCGGGTCGACCGGCCGCCCGATCGCCCGGCCGCTCGGAACAGGTGACCGAGCACCCGGGCGGGGGCCCGTGGAACGCCGTCTGGCCGTAGTCGGCTGGAAGTTCGACGGCGCGTCCTGGCCTGCGCGACCTCCGGAGGAGTGCCGGAGGGACGCCATCGCCCCGTGCCGTCCGTTCGCAGAGGCCACGCTTCGTGGGCCGGAGCGGGGAGAATTCCTTTGCCGTGCCGTCGTTACGGTCGCATGCTTCAGTGCGTGAACACCGAAGACGACCCCGCCGGGACCGCCGTCGCCCTGTCCGTCCGCGTGCGCGATCTGCTGCCCCGGGATCTGCCGGCGTGCACCTGGTCCGGTTCGGCCACCCATCTGCGTCACGTGGAGCGGGAGCTGGCGCGCGCTGCGGCGGGAGAGGTGGATTACCTGGCCGTATGCACTCCTGTGGATCTGCCGGTGGCGATCGGCGGCATCGACTACCAGGTCTCCGAGGGAGCCGGAACCATCTGGCAGCTCGCCGTGCTGCCCGCGCTGCAGTCCTGCGGCCTGGGGACGCTGCTCGTCCGCGCTGCCGAGCAGCGGATCCGGGACCATGGGCTGTACGGCGCCGAACTGGCCGTGGAGGAGGACAACCCCCGGGCGCGCGCCCTGTACGAGCGCCTGGGTTATGTCGCCTACGGCCGTGCACCGGACGCCTGGGACGAGGAAGGGCCCGACGGGTCGGTCCGTCGCCACGAGACGATGTGCGTCCTCATGCGAAAGGGCCTCTGAACCCCGCCCCTCTCAGGACGACGTCTCCTCGGCCGGGTCCCGCGGAGGGTTCGGCGAGCGTGGGTGCCGTCTCGGGGTCACCACGCCCCCGTTCGGGCGCTCGCGGGCTGGTACCGGCTGCCGAGCCTGCCGAGCAGGAAGGCCCCCGGTACGGAGATCAGGCCCGGGGTGTGGAACGGGTACCAGTCGAAGCTCGCCCGCGGCCGGAGGGCGTACTCCGTGCCGGAGACGATGGGCGAGAACAGGGTGAGCAGGACGCAGAGCGCCAGTCCCCCGTAGACGGCCCACAGCAGCCCTCGGTGGTTGAACCCGGGCCAGTGGAAGGAGTAGATCAGGACCGGGAAGACGCAGGTCGCCGCGACGCTCATCGAGAAGGTGACCAGGAACTCGACCGGGTAGTCGTGGACCGCGACGGACAGCGTCATCGACACGACGCACAGGACGACCACAGCCGTCCGCAGCACCCTCGGCTCTCGCCCGTCGTCGTGCCGCGCACCGCGCGGGAACCGTGCGAACACGTCGCGGGCGAAGGAGACGGCGGCCGCGAAGGTCACGCTGGTCACGGTCGTGAGGACGGCCAGGAAGGCGACGCACGCCATGGCGGTGACGAGCGTGACGCGCAGGCCCGATCCTCCCCCGAGCACCTCGGAGGCGAGCAGGATCGGGGCCGCCTGCCCGTTGGGGTCGACCCCGCCGATGTCCCGGCTGCCCACGACGGCCGCCGCCGAGAAGCCCGTCGCGATCAGCAGGAGGAAGAAGACGCCCACCAGCGCCACGGCGATGCTCAGGGAGCGCCGCGCCGAGGTTCCGGAACGGGAGGCACCGACGCGCAGGATCAGGTGGGGCATCATGGCCGTCCCGAGGATGACGACGATGTGGTCGCTGAGCGTGTTGAGCGGTCCCAGGCCCGCCGTGTGCGCCCACAGCCCGTGCTTCAGGTAACCCTGGGGCGACACGCTCCTGGCGACCGCCGCGGAGAGCAGGTCTCCGGGGTCCCACGAGAACCTCCTCAGGGCGAGCACGCCGACCAGGGCGAGCACCGCCAGGGTGACGACCACCTTGACGACCTGGACGAAACTCGTGCCGCGCAGATCCGCCACGGCGGCGAAGCAGGCGACGAGGCAGCCCATCAGGACGGTGCAGCCGATCTGCGCGCCGTCGCTCGACAGTCCGATGAGCAGCGCGGCGGTGATCCCGCCGGCCCTCAGCTGGACGATGAGCAGCGGAACCGTGATGACCAGGGTGACCACGGCCGCGGCCGTGCGCGGCCCGGTCCCCGTCGCGCGCAGGGCGAAGAGGTCGCCGAGCGTGAACCGGCCGGTGTCGCGTATCCGCCGGGCGAGGAGCAGCAGGACGCCGAGGGCGATGACGCTGTCGACGGCGGAGGCGAAGCCGTCGTACCCGAAGAGGGCGACGGCGCCGGTCGTCGCGAACAGCGTGACCACCGAGATCTGTTCGCCGGCCGTGGCGAACCCGTTGAAGACGGACGGCAGGGAGCGGCCGGCGGTGTAGAGCAGTTCGGGGTCGTCCTCCTGGGTGGCGAGGGTGAAGACCCACAGGAGCGCCACGCCGATGAAGACCAGGAACGCGACGATGACCGGTCCCCTGGCTTCCGCGCCGATCGGGTCGACCAGGCCCGTTCCGAAGAGCTGTCGGATCACCGCTTCACCGCCCGGTCTCGTCAGGGGTGCGGGACGTGCCCGCGGCACGGTTCTCGTACCGCCGGGCGGTGTCCACGAAGACCCCGAGCTGGAGAAGGCCCCACGCGATGCCGAGGGTGAGGTGTCCGTACACGCGGACGCCGGACAGCGAAGAACTCCAGGACAGCAGGATGCCGACCGCCAGGGGGAGCGCGTTGGCGACGAGGAAGGCCCGCTGGGCATCGCGTTCCCGTACGAGGACGGCGGGCGACGGGTGCGGCTCCGGTGTGTGACCGGGCGGGGGCGGGATGAACGAAGAGGGCACGGGATCCTCGGGTCGTCGAAGGGGCGCGGGGCGGTGCACGCACTCACATGAACTCGAATGCATTCGAGTTTTAGGGCCCCTCGCGAGGCACCGTCAAGGCCCTTCCCATCCCTCGATCCGGGGCGAACCGGCACCGACAGGGGCATCCGGCGATCACCCGATTCACCCCTCGCAACCCCACCCACCCCCGCGGGACCTTGACGGCACGTTGCCGACAGATAAACTCGAATCAATTCGAGTTTGGATTCCACACCCTCGATCCACACCCTCGATCCACGCCCTCGGCCATGCCCCAGCCCGCGTCCCCCTCCTTTCGGCGACAGCGCCCACGAGGCGCATTCCGCGGCGTGGGCACGGAGACGGCCACCCGCGATCGGGGCGACGCTCCGGTCGTATCGGCGCACGGCGCTCGCCGCCCCCGCACACTCCTTGGAGAGCCCCCATGGCCCTTGCAGTCCGCGAGATCCCGCGCTCGCGCAATCCCTTCCCCCAGGAGGGCGTCGTCAGGGACGCCGACGGCGTCCCCGGTTACGCGGGTCTCCCCGCGACGCTGCCGGACATGCTGCGGGCGCACGTCGACACGCGCCCGGACGCCGAGGCGGTCGTCGAACTCGGCGGGGAGCGCCTCACCTACGCGCAGCTGTGGGAGCGCGCCTCACGGGTGGCCGGCGGCCTGCGGGCCGCGGGCGTGCGGCGCGGCGACCGGGTGGCCGTGCGGTACGCGGCGGGAACCGACTGGGCGCTCGCCTTCTGGGGCACGGTCCTGGCCGGCGGCATCGCCGTCGCGGTGAACATCCGGTCGGCTCCGCCCGAGGTGGGGTTCGTCCTCGGCGACGCCGGGGTGAAGGTCGACCTGTCGGCGGACACTCCGCTGCCGGACGGCGAGCCGTTCGTGGCGGACGGCCTCGAAGCGTCCGACGTGGCCGCGCTGTTCTACACCTCGGGCACGACCGGACGCCCCAAGGGCGTGCCGACCACGCACCGGGCGTTCGTCACCAACGCGGTGAACCTGATCCGCTGTCTCGGCATCCCCGAGGGCACCGGAACGGACCTGCGCACCCTGATCTCCGTACCGCTGTTCCATGTCACCGCCTGCAACGCGCAGTTCATGGTCGCGGCGTACCTCGGCGGCACGTCGGTGATCATGCCCGTGCTCGACCTGCCGCGACTGACGGAGGCGCTGACAGCGGAGCGGATCTCCTTCGTGGTGACCGTGCCCGCCGTGTACTCCCTGTGGCTGCGGCACCCGAGCTTCGCCGGCGCCGACGTGTCCGGGGTGCGCTGGGCGGCGTACGGAGGCGCTCCGATCACCCCGTCGCTCGTGAAGGCGCTGAAGGCCGCCTTCCCCCGGACCCGGCTGATCAACGGCTACGGCATGACCGAGACGGCCTCGCTGATCACCGTCCTGCCGGACGAGGAGGCGGTGGGGCACGCCGATTCCGTGGGGTACGCGGTGCCGTCGGTGGACATCGGCGTCGTACCGGTCGGCGACGACCCGGACGTGGGCGAGCTGGTGGTCCGCGGGGTCACCGTGACCGCGGGGTACTGGAACCGGCCGGAGGCCACCGCGGAGACGATCGTCGACGGCTGGCTGCGCACCGGCGACATCGTCCGTGTCGACGACGCCGGTCGCGTCCACGTCGTCGACCGGAGCAAGGACATCATCATCCGCGGCGGCGAGAACATCTCCAGCGTCGAGGTCGAGGCCGTCCTGCTGTCCGCCCCGGGTGTGGCCGACGCCGCGGTCATCGCCGTGCCGGACGACGTGATGGGCGAGAAGGTCGGCGCCGTCCTCTTCACCGACCGCGACCGGATCGACGTCGAGGCCGTGATCGCCCACTGCCGGGAGCACCTCGCCGACTTCAAGATCCCGCAGTACACGGCCGTCGTCACCGAGGCGCTGCCCCGCAACCCGGGCGGCAAGCTCCTGAAGAACCGCCTGCGCGAGCAGGTCCGTTGGGGCGCCCCGCTGCGCTAGGACCCATCCGGCCCTGATCCGCCGGACAGGCCCTAGGACCTGCCTTTCGGATCATGCCGGGTTCCGGCGATCGAGCGGAACCCCACCCCTCCCCCATACCTCGGCAAGGAGAAGAGCAGCTGTGTCAGAGACACGACAGCAAGACAAGAGCGGTATCTCACGACGCCTCGTACTGGCGGGCGGTGGGGCCGCGGCGGCGGGCGCCGGATTCGCCCTCGGGCGCATCTCGCCCGCTTCCGCGACGGCCCCGGGGCCGGTCCAGGAGGCCGAGGCAGACGTCGTGGTCGTCGGGGCCGGCGTCTCCGGTCTCACCGCGGCCCGCCGCCTGGTCCAGGCCGGCCGGTCGGTGCTCGTCCTGGAGGCCGACGACCGGGTGGGCGGCCGGACCCTCAACCTCAGCGTCGGCAAGGGCGTCATCACCGAGGGCGGCGGGCAGTGGGTCGGTCCGGGTCAGGACCGCCTCTTCGCGCTCCTCGACGAGCTCGGTCTGAAGACCTTCAAGACCTATGTCGACGGCAAGTCGCTCCTCCATCGCAAGGGCGTGCGGCAGGAGTTCACCGGGTCGGTCCCCGCCCTGCCGGGGAAGGCGCTCGAGGACTTCGGCCGCTTGGCGGCGACGCTGGAGAAGATGGCCGCGACCGTCCCCGTGGACGCGCCGTGGAACGCGAAGAACGCCGTCGAATGGGACGCCACGACTTTCGGGCACTGGCTCGACGCGAACGCCGCGACGGAAGAGTCCACGTGGCTGTTCACGCTCGCGTTCACGGTCCTCCACGGGGAGGACCCGCACAACACCTCGCTCCTCCTGGCCCTCTTCCACATCGCGGGCGCCGACGGGATCGAGCACATGATCTCCACGACCGGGGGCGCCCAGGAGTCACGCGTGGTCGGCGGCACGCAACGGATCTGCCTGGAGATGGCCGCGCAGTTGGGCAAGCACGTGGTGCTCGGCTCGCCGGTCGGCGAGATCCGGCGTCGGGGCGGGGACGTCCTCGTCCGGTCGGCGAAGACCGACGTGCGCTGCAAGCAGGTGATCGTCGCCATGTCGCCGGCGGACGCCGAACGCATCAGCTTCACTCCACACCTTCCCGCCCGTCGCACGTCGTTGCAGCGCAAGTGGCACAACGGCACGGAGAGCAAGCTGTTCGCGGTCTACGAGAAGCCGTTCTGGCGGGCCAAGGGGCTCAACGGGTCGGCGATGACCGATCTGCCGTTCGCGCGCTTCGTCGTCGACAACTCGCCGCCCGACGGCAGCGTCGGCATCCTGCTGACGTTCATGGGCACCGCGGGCTCCGGCCCCGGCCACACCTGGAGCGACGGGGTCCTCGACGACCCCCGTGAGCGCCGGGCCGCGTTCCTCGCCGACCTGGTGACGCTGTTCGGCCCCGAGGCGGCGCGTCCGATCCGCTTCCTGGAGCAGGACTGGGCCCACGAGCCCTGGATCGACGGCTGCGTGAGCACGACCCCGCCGGGTCTGCTGACCCAGTACACGGACGCCGTGCGCAAGCCGGTCGACCGGATCCACTGGGCGGGCACCGAGACGGCGACCGCGTACCAGGGGTACATCGAGGGGGCGGTCCAGGCCGGCGAGCGCGCGGCGAAGGAGGTGGGCGCCGTGCTGTGACCCCGTATCGAGCGGGCCTCACCCCTGACGAGGTCTTGACGGCGTCCCGCCGACGACTAAACTCGAATCAATTCGAGTTTGTATCTCGCGCCCTCGGCCACGGACGCCGACCACCGCGACACGCACATCGCCGCACAGTCCCGCGGCAGCCCCCCAGACACGCATCCGCCGCGGTACAGCGGCAGCCATCAGACACACGTATGGAGCCGCGCGGTCCAGCGGCAGCCATGAGAACGGAGAGGCCATGACTCAGCGAGTCGTCTTCATCGGAGCCGCGGGCGAGATGTGCCGACTGGCCATCGAACGCTTCGCGAAGGCCGGAGGTGACTGGAGCCTCACCCTCTGCGACATCCGTCCCGAGCTCCTCGAGCCGCTGGCGCGGAAGCTCCCCGCCGGCCTCGCCACCGTCCGCCGCCTCGATCTGTACAACCGCGAGAACCTGCTCGAAGTGATCAGCGGCGCCGCCCTGGTCGTCCTGGGCGCGGGCCCCTACATCCGCACCTCGGAGCCGGTGATCGAGGCGTGTCTCGAGGCCCGCGTGCCCTACCTCGACTTCGACGACGACGTCGAGAGCACCACCCACGCCCTGTCGCTGGCCGACAGGGCCAAGGAGGCCGGCATCCCGATCTACGTGGGCTGCGGCGCCTCCCCCGGCATGAGCAACGTCCTCGCCGTGGACGCCGCGAGCGAGCTCGACACCGTCGAGAACATCGAACTCGGCTGGGTCGTCGGCGACGAACGTCCCAACGTCGGCCGCGCCGTCCTGGAACACCTCATGCACATCGCCGCCGGAGAGTGCCTCACCTGGGAGAACGGCGGCCCCGTCGTCCACGACTCCTACGTCGAGACCGCCATCATGCCGATGGGCGGCGGCATGGGCGACACCCTCCTGTACGAGACCGCCCACCCCGAGCCCGTCACCCTGCCGCGCAAGTACCCCCAGGCCAAGCGCATCCGCTGCCTCGGCGGCCTGGACCCCATGCCCTTCAACGGTCTCGCCCGCGGCCTCGGCCTCGCCATCCAGAACGACAAGATGACCGTGAAGGAAGCGGTGGACTACATCCAGGAAGTCCTCCACAACCGCTTCACCGACGTCACCGGCCTGCGCCACACCCTCAAGGGCATGAGGGGCCAGATCAGGCGCGGTGAGATGGAGACCGGCGAGATGGTCAAGTTCCTCGCCAAGTCCACTCTCCGCCGGCGCTACCCGTGGCGCGGAGGCCTCCTCGCCCGGGTCACCGGCACCCGCGACGGCATCCCCGCCGTCGCCATCCGCCGCACCCCCATCAGCGGCCCGGACCTCTACATGGCGAACAGCATGGGCGGCCTCACCGGCACCGCCTGCGCCGCCTTCATGCTCCTCGCCCTCGACGAGGCCGGGAAGCGCACCGGCTCCTTCGCCCCCGAGGACTGGGCCGATCCCCAGGCGTTCTACGCCGCCCTCGAGCGCGTCGGCACCCCTCGCAAGGAAATCGTCGAGTCGGTCTGACGAGCGGCGGACCGTCAGTCGTGGGCACCCTGCCGCACGGAGTACGTCTCGAGGTAGGCGGTGACGAAGCGCCGTGCCTCGTCGATGATCACGTCGTCACCGGTCGGCACGGTGCGGAACGCAACGTCGAAGAGCCGGTTGCCGGCCTCGAAGGCGAGCTGCAGTACGAGCGGCGGGGTGTCCGCGACGAGGAGCCGGTGCTCCACGAGGAAGGTGCGCACCCGCTCCCCCTGCGCCCGGTCGAAGTCCCGGACCAGTTCGTCGATCCGCTCGCTGCGTCCGGAGAACCACACCTCGGCGCAGTCCCGGTGGGCGCGGAAGTAGTCCAGGAGCGCGTCGACGACGGCGTCGACGGCCTCACGCAGCGTAGATGGTCCGGGCTCGTCGAGCAGCGCGGCGATGATCGCGTCGAGCTCGCCGGTGTGCCTCTGCAGAAGGGCGGCGTCGACCTGATGGCGATCGGAGAAGTAGTGGTACACGGAGGTGATCGGGATGCCGACCCGCTCGCTGACCGCCTTGAGGGTCGCCTCCTCGTAGCCCTGCTCGACGAGCAGCGCCTCGGCGGCGTCCAGGATCGCCCGTCTGCGCTCCATCCCACGGCGCTGCGCCGGACGGCTCGACGCCTGAGTTGTCGGATTTCGTTCGAACACGATCACAGATCGTAGCAGTTGCCATGCCGCACCCCCCCTTGTCGCTTCCCGCTCGTCCGCGCCCGCACCGGCGGCTGCCGGTCCGTGGGAGCCGACGCGGCCCCGTCCCCCATCACCTCGGCCAGGAGCCACCGTTGACGTACACGCCCCCCAGCCAGACCACGCCCTCGGACGTCGACGTGCTGATCGTCGGTGCCGGGATCTCGGGCATCGGCATGGCCAGTCACCTCCGTGCCCACCGTCCCGGCACGTCCTTCGCGATCCTGGAGGGCCGCGACTCCCTCGGCGGCACCTGGGACCTGTTCCGGTACCCCGGCATCCGGTCCGACTCGGACATGCCCACCTTCGGTTTCGGCTTCAAGCCGTGGGCCCACCGCAAGTCGATCGCCGACGGGCACCTCATCCTCGACTACCTGCGGCAGACGGTCACCGACCACGGACTGGCCCCGCACATGCGCTTCGGCCACCGGGTCGTCAGCGCGGAGTTCTCCTCCGCGAAGGGGCGGTGGACCGTCATGGCCCAGCAGCCCGGAAGCCGGAAGAAGGTGCGGTTCACCGCGCGCTTCCTGTTCCTCGGCACGGGCATGTACGACCACGACGCAGGTTTCACCCCCCGGTTCGCCGGTGTCGAGGACTTCGCCGGCACGGTGATCCATCCGCAGCACTGGCCGGAGGACCTCGACTACACCGGCAAGCGCGTCGTCGTGATCGGCAGCGGCGCCACGGCCGTCACCCTCGTTCCTTCGATGGCCCGTACGGCAGGCCACGTCACCATGCTGCAGCGCTCGCCGAGCTACGTGTTCTCGGTTCCGGCCCACGACGCCGTGGCCCACGCGCTGAGGAGACTCCTCGGCCGCGAGCGGGCGCACCGGATCATCCGGCGCAAGAACATCATGGTCACCCGGGGGGTCTACAAGGCCTGCCGGCGCATGCCGAAGCTCATGCGCCGGCTGCTGATCGCCAACGTGCGCCGGCAGCTCCCCCGGCACTTCGACGTCGGCACCCACTTCACCCCGTACTACGCCCCCTGGGACCAGCGGCTGTGCGTGGTGCCCGACGGCGACCTATTCAAGGCGATCTCGGCCGGGCGGGCCTCGGTGGTCACCGACCACATCGACCGGTTCACCGGGACCGGCATCCGGCTGACGTCGGGGCAGGAGCTGACCGCCGACGTCGTCGTCACCGCGACCGGGCTCACGATGTCGCCGTTCGGCAAGATCCGGCTGAGCGTCGACGGCCGCGAGACGAGGCCTTCGGACACCGTGGCGTACAAGGCGATGATGCTGTCCGGCGTACCGAACCTCGTCTTCGCGCTCGGCTACACGAACCTCTCCTGGACGCTCAAGGTCGATCTGGTCTGCGAGCACTTCTGCCGCCTGCTCGACCACATGGACGCCCACGGCTACGGCACCGTGGAGGCCGTCCTCGACGATCCGGCCGTCGAGCGGGTGCCGTACCTGGACCTGAGCTCGAACTACGTCCTCCGGGGGATCGGGCAGTTCCCCCGGGCGGGGACGAGCGGCCCGTGGACGGTGGAGATGGCGTACGAGAAGGACGTCGAGCGGCTGCGCAAGGGGCCGGTCGAGGACAGCGTGCTCCGGTTCACCGCCGGTGGCCCGGTCCTGTCGGAGCCCCGGCCGGAGGTGGCACGATGAAGCGCGAACTCGACTTCGTCAGCCGAGGCGTCCGCTGCGCCGCCTGGCACGTGCCGGCCGGGCACGACGGACTGGCCGGCCCGGAGGGACGGCCGTGCGTGGTCATGGCCCACGGCTTCGGCGGCACCCGCGACAGCGGTCTGCTGAACTACGCGGAGGGCTTCGCCGAGGCCGGCATCGACGCGTTCGTCTTCGACTACCGCGGCTTCGGCGACTCCGGCGGCACGCCCCGCCAGGACGTCTCGGTCCGCCGCCAGCGGCAGGACTACCACGCGGCCCTCGCCGCCGCGCGGCGGCTGCCGGGAGTCGACCCGGACCGGATCGTGCTGTGGGGGGTGTCGTACGCGGGCGGGCACGCCCTCGTGGTCGGCGCCGAGGACGGCCGTGTCGCGGCGGTCGTCTCGCTGACGCCCGTGACCGACGGTCTCGCCTCGCTGGCCAACGTCGTACGCCACGCCGGCGGCGGCCGACTGCTGCGCCTGGCGGGGCACGGGCTGCGTGACGCCGCCCGCGCGCTCACCGGGCGGGCACCGCACCACGTGCCGGTGGTCGCGGAGCCCGGCGTCCTGGCGATGATGGGAGTCCCCCGCGCGCAGGAGATCTGTGCGTCGTTCGCCGGACCCGCCTTCCGCAACGAGGTGTGCGCGCGGGCCGCGCTGAAGGTCGGGCTGAACCGGCCCACCACCTTCGTCGGGCGCCTGGCCTGCCCGATCCTCGTGCAGATCGGCACGCGGGATCGCATCGCACCGGCCGGCGCGGCCCGGCGCACCGCCCGCAGGGCCGGCCGGTACGGGGAGCTGCGCGAGTACCCCGTGGACCATCTGGACGTCTACGCGGGACCGGGCCAGCAGCGTGCCCTGGCCGACCAGCTCGACTTCCTCTCACGCGTCCTCGGTCCGGCGCGCCCGGGACGGCACCGGGCCCCCCGGGCGCGGTGACCCCTCTTCGTCCGCCCTCAGCCGCATTCGTTTGTATTCGTTCAAGGAACGGGATGAGCATGTACGACTACGTCATCGTCGGCGCCGGATCCGCGGGCTGTGTCCTCGCGGCGCGCCTGTCCGAGGACCCGGACGTCCGGGTCGCGCTGATCGAGGCCGGCGGCCCCGACACCGCCCAGGAGATCCACGTCCCGGCCGCCTTCCCCCAGCTGTTCAAGTCCACGCTGGACTGGGACCTCGACTCCGACCCGGAGCCGGGCATCGGCGGACGCCGGGCGTACCTGCCACGGGGCAAGGTGTTCGGCGGCTGCAGCTCGATCAACGCCATGATCTACATCCGGGGCAACCGCGCCGACTACGACGGCTGGGCCGCCGCCGGGGCGACCGGCTGGTCGTACGACGAGGTGCTGCCATACTTCAAGCGCGCCGAGGACAACGAGCGCGGCGAGGACGCCTTCCACGGCGTGGGCGGGCCGCTGACCGTCAGCGAAGGCCGGTCCGGGCACCCCCTCGCCTCGGCGTTCGTGCAGGCCGGACAGCAGGCCGGATACAAAGCCAACGACGACTTCAACGGCGAGACGCAGTTCGGCGTCGGGCGCTACCAGGTGACCCAGCGGGGCGGTCTGCGGTGCAGCGCGGCCGTCGCCTACCTGCACCCCGCCCTCGGCCGGCCGAACCTCACCGTGCTTCCCGCGTCCCGCGCCCACCGCGTGGTCATCGAGGACGGACGGGCGACGGGGGTCGAGATCGAGCGGGGCGGTGACGTCGAGGTCGTCCGGGCCGAGCGCGAGGTGATCCTGTCCGCGGGGGCCTACGAGTCCCCGAAGCTGCTGATGCTCTCCGGTATCGGGCCGGCCGCCGACCTGGCCGCCTTCGGCATCGACGTCGTCCGCGACCTGCCGGTCGGCCAGGGCCTCCAGGACCACTACATGGCGATGCTCAACTTCCGTACCGACGGCGACTCGCTGATCAGCGCCGCGAGCCCCGAGAACGCGGCGCTGCTGCAGAGCGAGGGGCGCGGCCCGCTGTCCTCCAACATCGGCGAGGCCGGCGGCTT
>NZ_JBEXSZ010000178.1:0-15534 GCF_040613865.1 Streptomyces sp. NPDC006197
GTGCGTGGTGGAGGACCGCGTGCGGGACCGGGGGAAGGTGTTCCTGCCGTTCGAGGAGGACGGCGGTCTCCGTGTGCGGACCGCGTCAGATCACGTCGCCCGGCTTCGGGAGCGGCTTGCCGTACCAGCGCTCGATCAGCCGGGAGGCGATCGAGATGCCGTACGGGGGCAGGACCTCGCCGGACTCGAAGGCGGCGGCCAGGTCCTCGCGGGAGAACCAGCGGGCCTCGTGGATCTCCTCGCCGTCCACGTCGATCTCAAAGGACGTGGCGCGGGCGAAGAAGCCCAGCATCAGGCTGGACGGGAACGGCCAGGGCTGGCTGGCGACGTACTCGACCTCGCCGACCGTGACGCCGGCCTCCTCGAAGACCTCGCGGGCCACCGACGCCTCGATGGACTCGCCCGGCTCGACGAAGCCGGCGAGGGTCGAGAAGCGGCCCTCGGGCCAGTGCACCTGGCGGCCGAGCAGCGCCCGGTCCCGGTCGTCGGTGACCAGCATGATCACCGCGGGGTCGGTGCGCGGGTAGTGCTCGGCGCCGCAGGCCTGGCAGCGGCGGACGTGCCCGGCGGCCGCGATGACCGTGCGCTCGCCGCAGCGCGAGCAGAAGCGGTGGAGGCGCTGCCAGTTCTCCAGGGCCACGGCGTGCACCATGAGGGCCGCGTCGCGGTCGGAGAGCAGCAGGCCGGCCTCGCGCAGCCCGGCGGGGCGCGCGGACTGGTCCATGCGGCCGGGCAGGGAGTCCTTCTGGAGCGCGAAGTAGGAGACGCCGTCGGCGTCCGTGCCCAGGAAGTAGCGGTGGGTCTCGGTGACCGGGGCCTCGAAGGCCGGGGTCATCACGATCTCGGTGGTGCCGTCGGGGCGGTCGTCGATCAGCACCTGGCCGCCGGAGACCACGAAGACCCGGGTCGTGGGGTGGCTCCAGGCCGCCGCCAGCCACGCCTCGTCGAGGCGGTGGTGGGCGGCGCGGTCGATGCCGCTCGGGGCGGTGAGCGAGATCGGGCGGTCCGCGGACGCGTGCGCCAGGCTGCTCGGCGCGTTCTTCAAGGTGCTCACAGGTGCTTCCAACTCCCCCGGATCGGTGTGTGGGTTCAGCGCGCGGCGTGGAGTGCGGCGGGCAGGTCGCTCCACAGGTGCGCGGTCGTCTCGACGCCCTTCATGAGGAGATCGAGTTCGATCTTCTCGTTGGGGGCGTGCCAGCCGTCGGACGGGACGGAGATGCCGAGGAACAGGACGGGTGCTCCCAGGACGTCCTGGAGGTCGGCGGCCGGTCCGGAGCCTCCCTCGCGGGTGTAGCGGACCTTGGCGCCGTCGAAGGCCCGGCTCATGGCCCCGGCCACCGCCTTGAGGGCGGGGTGGTCGAGAGGGGTGAGGCAGGGGCGGGTCGGGGCGCCGAAGACGATCCCGTGCCGGATGCCGGCGGGGACGAGCCCGTCGAGCCAGTCCCGTACCGCGAGCTCGATCTTGGCCGGGTCCTGGCCCGCGACCAGCCGGAACGACAGCTTGATCCGGGCCGAGGCGGGGACGATCGTCTTGCCGCCGGGGCCCTGGTAGCCGCCGCCGATGCCGTTGACCTCGGCCGTGGGGCGGGCCCAGACCCGCTCCAGGGTCGTGAAGCCGGCCTCGCCGAGGGTGCCGTGGGACTTGGCCGTCCGCAGCCAGGCCTCCTCGTCGAAGGGCAGCTCGGCGACGAGGGCCCGCTCGGCTTCGGTGAGTTCCGTCACGCCGTCGTAGAAGCCGGGGATCGCGACGTGCTCGTGCTCGTCGTGGAGGGCGGCGACGATCCGGCCGGCGACGGTGGCCGGGTTCGGCACGGCGCCGCCGAAGGAGCCGGAGTGGATGTCCTGGTCGGGGCCGTACAGCTCGATCTCGCAGTCGGCGACCCCGCGCATGCCGGTGCAGACGGTGGGGGTGGTCTCGGACCACATGCCGGTGTCGGAGACGATCACGGCGTCGGCGGCGAGCCGCTCGGCGTGCTCCTCGACGAGCGCGCGGAAGTGCGGGGAGCCGGACTCCTCCTCGCCCTCGACGATCAGCTTGAGGTTGACGGCGGGCGTCGTGCGGCCGGTGGCGGCGAGGTGGGCGCGGACGCCGAGGGTGTGGAAGAACACCTGCCCCTTGTCGTCGGCGGCCCCGCGCGCGTACAGCCGGCCGTCGACCACCGTCGGCTCGAACGGCTCCGTGTGCCAGCCGTCCTCGCGGGCCGCGGGCTGCACGTCGTGATGGCCGTAGACGAGGACGGTCGGGGCGTCCGGGTCCCCGGAGGGCCACTCGGCGAAGACGGCGGGCGCGCCGGCGGTCTCCCAGACCTCGACCGTGGTGAAACCGGTCTCCGTGAGCTTGGCGGCGAGCCACTCGGCGCTGCGCCGTACGTCCCCGGCCCGGTCCGGCTGGGCCGACACGGAGGGGATGCGCAGCCACTCGGCCAGGTCGCCGAGGAAGGCGGCACGGTGCTGCTCGACGTACGTGCGTACGGTGTGGACGACGCTGTCCGGGGTCTCGCTCATGCCCCGAGCCTATCCGGCGCCCGGAGGTGTCCCACCCAGCAGGAGGGCCTCCAGCTCGGCGCGGCCGGGCAGCCGGGTGGGGCGGGCGACCTCACCCGTTCGGACGTACACGAAGGCGGCGGCCACCTCCTCGGGCGCGAGGCCGTGCTGCTCGGCCCAGGCGAGCCGGTAGATCGCGAGCTGCAGCGGGTCCGCGGAGCGGTCCCGGCTGGTCTTCCAGTCGACGATCTCGTACGCGCCGGACCGCGGGTCCCGGTAGACGGCGTCGATCCTGCCCCGGACGACCCGGCCCGCGAGGGAGAGGTGCACGGGGACCTCGACGCGGTACGGGGTGCGGTGGGCGTACGGGGTGCGGGCGAAGGCCTCCTTGAGCTCGTCGAGGTCCCGCTCGTCGAGGATCTCGGGCTCACCCGCGAAGTCCTCGCCGCCGGGCAGCTCCTCCGGGCCGAGGAACGGGAGCGGGAGCTCCTCGAAACGGGACTCCACCCACGCGTGGAAGCGGGTGCCCCGGCGGGCCGCGGGCTGCGGCGCCTTCGGCATCGGCCGGGCCAGCTCCTGGGCGAAGCCGTCGGGGTCGGCGGCGAGGCGCAGGACCTGGGAGGCGGAGAGGTACGCGGGGAGGAGGACGTCCCGGGTCGTCGCGCGGGCGCGGCGGAGCTCGGTGGTGAGGGCGGTGAGGTCGCGGTCCCAGGAGGCGAGGGTGCGGGCGTCTTCGGGGGTGATCTCGGCGTACGGTTCCGAGGGCGGGGCCTCGGGCTCCCTCGGTGCGGGGATCGCGTCCGCGTGGGTGTCTTCGGGGAGAGCCTCCTCGTCCCAGATAGGTTCCTCTTCGTCGGGCCAGGGGTTCTCGGGGTCCGGGCCCGGGAGGTCGGGCGCTGCGCTGGTGGGGTTGTGCCCACCCTCCCCCAAGCTCTCGGCTCCGCTCGAGCAGGGGGGACCCCCCTCGCCCTGCGGAACGATTGCCCACAACCGGTGGCGCACGGCCTCCGCCGCCTCCTTGCGGCGCTTGAAGGACTCCTCGTCCAACGGAAGCGGCCAGGCCAGGTCCTTGTCCCCTTCCGTCAGGGAAGGGTTCTCCGCGTCCGGTTCCGGTTCGTCCGCCCACGCCTCGATCTCGCCGTGACCCGCCGCGCAGTGGTCGTACAGCGCGCGGAGGAAGTCCGAGGGGCCGCGGGGCTTCTTCTGGGCGGGGCCCCACCAGTGGGCGGAGCCGAGGAGCAGGGAGCGGGGGCGGGTGAAGGTGACGTAGCCGAGGCGGAGCTCCTCGGTGTGCTGGTGGTCGCGCATCTCGTTCTTGAAGGACGTGAGGGCCTTGGCGTCCCAGGTGTCGATCCCCGGCAGGGTGGCCGCGTCGCCGCGCAGGGCGTGCGGGAGCACCTGGGGCTGCGAGGTCCACGACTCGCGGGCCCGGGCGCTCGGGAACTGGCCCGCGACCAGGCCGGGGACGGCGACGACGTCCCATTCGAGGCCCTTGGACTTGTGGGCGGTGAGGACCTTCACGGTGTTCTCGCCGCCGGGCAGCGCGCTGTCGAGGCCCTTCTCGAACTGGACGGCCGTGCGCAGGAAGCCGAGGAAGGCGAGGAGGCTGGCCTCGCCGTCGAGGGAGGCGAAGCCGGCGGCGATGTCGAGGAAGTGGCCGAGGGTCTCGCGGCGGCGGGCCGCGAGCGCGTGCGGGGAGGCGGAGAGCTCGACCTCCAGGCCGGTCGCGGCGAGGACGCGATGCAGCACGTCCATGAGCGGGTCGGCGAGGGAGGTGCGCAGGGCGCGCAGCTCGGCGGCGAGGCGCGCGAAGCGGACCCGGGCCTCGGCGGAGAAGGCCAGGCCGTCGTCGGTGCCGCCGGAGTCGAGGAAGGTGTCGAGCGCGTCGGCGAGGGAGACGACCTCGGCCGGGTCGACGCCCTCGACGGCGGCGGCGAGCCGCTGCTCGGGGTCCGCCTCCTCGCCGCCCCGGTGGACGAGGAGGCGGGCGCGGCGGCCGAGGAGGGCCAGGTCGCGGGCGCCGATGCGCCAGCGGGGGCCGGTGAGGAGACGGACCAGGGCGGCGTTGGCCCCCGGGTCCTGGAGGACCTCGCAGACGGCGACGAGGTCGGCGATCTCGGGCAGGTGGAGGAGGCCGGAGAGTCCGACGACCTCGACGGGGACGTCCCGGGCGACGAGGGCCGCGTGGATGGCGGGGAAGTCGGTGGCGGTACGGCACAGGACGGCGATCTCGCCGGGCTCGCGGCCGGTCCGTACGAGGTGGGCGAGGGAGTCGGCGAGCCAGTCGATCTCCTCCGCGTGGGTGGGGAGGAGGGCGATGCGGACGCTGCCGTCGTGCTCGGCGCCCGGGGCGGGGCGCAGCGCCTCCACGCCCGCGTGCATGGCCCGCAGGGGGGCGGCGAGGCCGTTGGCGAGGTCCAGGAGGCGGCCGCCGCTGCGCCGGTTCTCGGAGAGGGAGTAGCGGCTCGCGGGGCTGCCGTCCGCGTGCGGGAAGTGCTCGGGGAAGTCGTCCAGGTTGGCGACGGAGGCGCCGCGCCAGCCGTAGATGGCCTGGCAGGGGTCGCCGACGGCGGTCACCGCGTGTCCGGTGCTCCGGCCGGACGGGTCCTGGCCGAAGAGTCCGGAGAGCAGCAGGCGCTGGGCGACGGAGGTGTCCTGGTACTCGTCGAGGAGGACGACGCGGAACTCCTCGCGCAGGATGGCGCCGACCTCGGGCCGGGTGGTGGCGAGCTCGGCGGAGCGGGCGATCTGGTCGCCGAAGTCGAGCAGGTCGCGGGAGCGCTTGGCGGCGCGGTAGCGGACGACGAGGTCGAGGAGTTCGCGGCGGGCGGCGGCGGCCTCGGGGACCTTGCGCAGTTCGGCGTTGCTGAGCTTGGCGTCGGCGAGGGCGTCGAGGAGTTCGGAGTCGTACGCGAGGAGCCGCTCGGGCGGCACGAGGTGCTCGGCGAGCTCGGCGTCGAGGGCGAGCAGGTCGGTGATGAGGGTCGGGAAGGACCGGGTGAGCGCGGGGTACGGGCCGGGGGCCTCGCGCAGCACGCGCGCGGCGAGCTGGTAGCGGGTGGCGTCGGCGAGGAGGCGGGAGGTGGGCTCCAGGCCGATGCGGAGGCCGTGGTCGGTCAGGAGCTGCCCGGCGAAGGCGTGGTACGTGGAGATGCGGGGCTCGCCCGGGGGGTTGTCCGGGTCGATGACGTCGGGGTCGGTGACGCCGGCGCGGACGAGGGCGGTGCGGACGCGCTCGGCGAGCTCGCCCGCCGCCTTGTTGGTGAAGGTGAGACCGAGGACCTGCTCGGGGGCGACCTGGCCCGTGCCGACCAGCCAGACCACCCGGGCGGCCATCACCGTCGTCTTGCCGGAGCCGGCTCCGGCCACGACGACCTGCGGGGCGAGCGGCGCGGTGATGCAGGCCGTCTGCTCCGGAGTGAACGGGATGCCGAGGAGCTCCTTGAGCTGCTCGGGGTCGGTGATGCGTGCGGTCACCGGAAGAGGCTAGCGGTGCCCTCCGACACTCGGCCCCACACGGTTCCCACCTGCGCTTCTACGCGGACGTGCCCTGGCCGAGCTTCGAGAGGTCGACCGTCTCACCGGGCGGCGGGGCCTTCACGTCGACCGGCTTGTCGTAGTCGGAGAGCACGATGCTGCCGGGCTCCTTGCCGCCCGTCCTGACCATCTTCCGGATGTACGGTTTGCCCTGCTCCGAGACGGACACGGTGGCCGTCTCGCCGCCGGCCTTCTTCTTCACCAGGGTCGCGACCGGGGTCCCGTCGACCTTGCCGTCCGGCCCCCGGGTCAGCCCCCTGCGCTGCTCCTTGTCCTTGCCCAGGTCGGCGAGGAGCGACTTCAGGTCGCAGACGCCGCCGAGGTCCTGGCTGCCCGCCTGGCCCGGGGCGATCTTCAGCCAGCGGTCCTTGATCAGTTCGAGGGTGGCCGTGATCTGCGCCTCCGGCATGCCCTGGGAGGCCATGGAGGCCCGCCAGAAGGCCTCGTCGCCCTTCAGGTAGGTGACGTGGTCGACCCGGCGCAGCTCGGCGGTGCCGCCCTTGATCTTCATCAGGCCGGTGCACTCGTCGCTGTCGTTGACGGCGAAGTCGATGTCGAGCGGCTGCCCCTCGCTGACGACCCGGCCGGTCATGCGCAAGGACGTCGCGGACTGGGTGGCGGTCACGGCCCGGTCGCCGATCTCGTCGGCGGTGAGGCCCCTGAACGGATCCGGGGAGGGAGCGGGCGCGGGCGCCGCGGCGCCGGACGGGACGGCGCCGGCCCGGGCGGTCGCCGCCCAGGCCGCGGCCGGCGCGGGTCCCATGACGACGACGGCGGCGCAGACGACGGCCGCGGCGCGGAGCTTTCGGTGGGACTGGGACGTCATGCGAGCCTCCTCGCTGATTCCCCCGGGCCGTCCCACCAGGGTCGCCCCACGCGCGCGTGCCCGCGACCGGGCCGGGGGGCCGGGGGTCAGTCGACGACCTGGCGGCCCTCCGGGCGGGCGCTGCACGAGGCCCGGAAGGCGCAGGTCGTGCAGTGCTGGCCGGTGCTGGGGGTGAACCGCTCGTCGAGGACCCGGCCCGCCGCGTTGGCGAGCAGTTCGCCGACCCACTCCCCGGTCAGCGGCTCCTGCGCCTGGACCTTGGGCAGGGCGTCGCCGCCCTCCTTCTTCGGGGCCGCCTGCCGCAGCTGTACGAGCTCCGCGCCGCCCGGTTCCGGGCGGTCGCCGCCGAAGACCTCGTCGAGGGCGCCCTCCCGCACCGCGAGCTGGTAGACGGCCAGCTGCGGATGGTGGGCGACCTCGTCACGGGTGGGGGCCGACTTGCCGGTCTTGAAGTCGACGACGTACGCGCGCCCGTGCTCGTCGGTCTCGACGCGGTCCATGGAGCCCCGGATGCGGACCTCGTACTCCCCCGCCGCCAGGGTCACGTCGAAACCGTGCTCGGAGGCGGCCGGGGTGCGGCCGCCGCGGTCCATGACGTGCCAGCTCAGGAAGCGTTCGAGGGCCACGCGCGCGTTCTGCTTCTCCTGGGCCGACTTCCAGGGCGCGTCGAAGGCGAGGGCGTCCCACACGGAGTCCAGCCGTGCCATGAGGACGTCGAGGTCGGCCGGGGTGCGCCCGGAGGCGACCTCGTCGGCGAGGACGTGGACGACGTTCCCGAAGCCCTGGGCGGCGGTGGCCGGGGCCGCCGCCTTGACCTCCCGGCCCAGGAACCACTGGAGGGCGCAGGTGGAGACCAGGTTCTCCAGGGAGCTCGGCGACAGCGCCACCGGCCGGTCGCGGTCACGCAGCGGCGCCGCGCTGTGCGTCGGCTCGAACAGGCCCCACCAGCGGTCCGGATGCGCGGCCGGAACCAGCGGCTGGCCGTCCTCGTCGGTGAGCGCGGCCAGCCGGGCGAGCCGGTCGGCGGCCGCCTCGCGGAGCGCGGGCGAGGCCTCCGGGTCGACGGTGGTGGCGCGGAGCTCGGCGACCAGGGCGGAGACGGCGAGCGGGCGGCGCGGGCGGCCCGGGACGTCCTTCGGCTCGGCGCCGAACTCGGTGAGGAAGCGGGACGGCTGGTCGCCGTCCTCGGCCGCGGCCTTCACGGCGGTCACGACGAGCCGGTCGCGGGCGCGGGTGGCGGCGACGTAGAACAACCGGCGCTCCTCCGCGAGGAGGGCGCCGGGGCTGAGTGGCTCGGCGAGGCCGTCACGGCCGATGCGGTCCGCTTCGAGGAGGGAGCCCCGGCGACGGAGGTCCGGCCAGAGGCCCTCCTGCACACCGGCGACGACGACGAAGCTCCACTCCAGGCCCTTGGAGCGGTGCGCGGTCATCAGACGGACGGCGTCCGGTCGGGTGTGCCGGCGGGTGAGGGTGTCGGCGGCGATGTCCTGGGCGTCGAGCTCCTCCAGGAAGTTGAGGACGCCTCGGCCGCCGACGCGCTCCTCGGCGCGGGCGGCGGTCTCGAAGAGGGCGCAGACGGCGTCGAGGTCGCGGTCGGCGTTGCGCCCGGCGGGGCCGCCGCGCAGGGCGGCGCGCTCCAGACGGCCGGGCCAGGGGGTGCCCTGCCAGAGCACCCAGAGGGCCTCCTCGGCGGTGCCGCCGACGTCGAGCAGCGCGCGGGTCTCCTGGAGGAGCTGCCCGAGGCGCTGGGCGCCGCGTGCGTAGGCGGGGTCGTGCGCGACGAGGCGCTCGGGCTGTGCGAGTGCCTGGGCGAGCAGGACGTCGGAGGGGGGCGGGACCTTGTTGCCCGCGGCGCGCTCCTCGTCGCGGAGGGCGCGGCCGAGGCGGCGGAGGTCCGCCGGGTCCACCCCTGCGAGGGGTGAGGCGAGCAGTTCGAGTGCCGTCTCGACGGGGAGCCATGCCGCTTCGGTGCCAGGGGCGCCCGAAGTGCCCGCCGCACGGGGGGCGGTCTCGACGGGGTCGCCGTCCGGCGCGGGCACGGCGTCCTGGGCGTCCGGGGTGGGTGCGGCGCCGTCGTTTGTGCCCACCCGTTCCGCCGGGGCGGAACGCATGCCCACAACCGAGGGCGCGGAACGGGTGCCCGCAACGGTTGCCACCGCCCTCAGCGCCAGCAGCAGGGGGGCCACCGCCGGTTCGTGTCGGAGGGGGGTGTCCGCCGCGTCCGTTTCCACGGGGACGCCCGCCGAGGTGAGGGCGCGGCGGAGGGACGGGAGGGAGGCGGCGGCGCGGGTGAGGACGGCCATGTCCTGCCAGGGGACGCCGTCCTCCAGGTGGGCGCGGCGCAGCAGGTCGGCGATGTTCTCGGCCTCCGCCGAGGCCGTGGGGTACGTGTACGCCTCCGCCCGGCCCCCGTCCCGCGTCGGGGCGAGCTCGCGGTGGGCTCGGACCTTGTCGGCGGGGAGCCGGGGCATCGGCATGCGCCGGGCGAGCTGCCGGGTCGCCCCGAGCAGCTCCTCGCCCGAGCGGCGCGAGGTGCGCAGGACGCGGACGTCCGCGCCGGCGAAGGAGGACGGGAAGTCGAGGATGCCGTTCACGTCGGCGCCGCGGAAGGCGTAGATGGACTGGTCCGGGTCGCCGAAGGCGACGACCGTGCTCCGGCCGTCGCCCGCGAGCGCGTGCAGGAGCCGGACCTGTGCCGGGTCGGTGTCCTGGTACTCGTCGACGTAGATCGCGTCGTACGCGGGCGTGCGGGCGTCCCGGGCGAGCGGTACGGCCCGGTGGACGAGCTCCGCGTAGTCGAGGACGCCCTGGAGGTCGAGGACGTCGAGGTACTCGGCGAGGAAGCCGGCCGCGGCCTTCCAGTCCGGGCGGCCGACCCGGTCCGCGAAGCGGGCGAGGGCGTCCGGTCCGAGGCCCAGTTCGCGGGAGCGCGCGAGGACGGCCCGTACCTCGTCGGCGAAGCCCCGGGTGGTGAGGCAGGCGCGGAGTTCGTCGGGCCAGCCGACCCGGCCGAGGCCCGCCTTCTCCAGGTCGATCTGGCCGGCGAGGAGTTCGCGGACGGCGAGGTCCTGCTCGGGTCCGGAGAGCAGCCGGAGGGGTTCGGCGAAGAGCTCGGCGTCCTGGTGGGCGCGGATGAGGGCGTAGCAGTACGAGTGGAAGGTCGTCGCCTGCGGGGGGCGGCGGCCGCCGAGCCTGGTGGCCATGCGGTCGCGGAGTTCGACGGCGGCCTTGCGGCTGAAGGTGAGGACGAGGAGGCGTTCGGGGTCGGCGCCGTTCTCCATGCGGGCGGCGACCGCCTCGACCAGCGTGGTCGTCTTGCCGGTGCCGGGTCCGGCGAGGACGAGGAGAGGTCCGCCGGTGTGGTCAACCACTTCCCGCTGGACTGCGTCCAGCTGAGGGGGATCCAGCGGGGCCGGCGTGGTGCGTACCAGTCGGTACGCGCCCGGGGTCCGCTGCCGTCCCGGACCCGGGTACGGCTGTCCCTGGTGCGGCGGCGTACGCCGGGTGGTGGAGGAGGAGCTCACGTGGTTCGCCGGTCCTGGTGGGTGTGGTGGTGCGGGTGAGGCGGCCGTGTGCCGTGGCCGCCGCCTCGGGAGACGCGAGCGAAGACGTTACGCGAAGCGGGCCGCCGACAAGCCGTACTCCGGACCGCGTCCACCCTCGCGGGCCCGTCCCACCCGGGCCGACCGGGGCGGCTCCCTCAGATGTGAGTTCCGTCCCAGCGGGCCCGGCGCATGTCGATCCGCGGTACGTGTCCCTCGGCCGCCGGGCCCGCCGCGCGCAGCGGGGTGCCCTCCTCGCGGTAGTGGCCGAGGGCCCGGAGCTCGTGGCCGGGCAGCAGCGTGCCGTCGGCGCGCACCACCCGCCACCAGGGGGCCGTCCCGCCGTACAGGGCCATGACCCGGCCGACCTGGCGCGGTCCGCCCTCGCCGAGCCACTCGGCCACGTCGCCGTAGGTCATGACGCGGCCGGGAGGGATCGTGTCGGCGAGGTCGAGCACCCGCTCCGCGTACTCGGGCAGTTCTCCGGTCTCCCCCACGGGTTCCTCCATGCTCATCCGCCCCATCCTGCCTCACCCCACCGACATGGCCCTGATGCCTCCGCGCGGCAGCTCTTCGTGCCACCATCGTGCGGGCGGTGACTGGTGATACGAGATCAAGAGCGACAAGTACAAGAACACGTACGAGAGCAAGACGTACCAGAACGAGATCGACAAGACGCGCATGCAGAGACGGACATGGTGATGGGGCAGGACACGCAGCCTCCCGGCGGGGCTCAGCCCGACGTGCCCGAGCGGGTCTCCGGTGACGAGCCGCTGCTCGCCGCCCGCGTCCACCGGCCCTCCGACCTCATGCGGCTGCTCGTCGGTCTGCTCGCCATCGGACTCGTCATCGCCGTCGCCGCGTTCGCCCACGCCACGACCTCGGGCCTGGAGCAGGACATCAACAAGGGGGCGACCGGCACCCCGGACGTCTTCGTCAAGATCGCCGGTCTCGTCTCGTCCATCGCCGTCCTGCTCGTGCCGGTCGCCTTCGCCATCGAGCGGCTGATCAAGCGGGACGGGCTGCGCATCGCGGACGGCGTCCTCGCCGCCGTCCTGGCGCACGGCGTCACCCTCGCCACCGACCTGTGGGTCGCCCAGGCCGCGCCCGGCACGATCCAGGACGCGCTGACCCAGCCGCAGTCCGGGGGCGGCCTCACGGACCCGGTGCACAACTACCTCGCGCCGGTGATCGCGTACATGACGGCCGTCGGCATGGCCCGCAGGCCCCGCTGGCGGGTGTCGCTCTGGGTGGTGCTGCTGCTCGACGCGTTCACGATGCTGGTGGCCGGCTACACCACCGCCCTCTCGATCATCCTGACCGTCCTGATCGGCTGGACGGTGGCGTACGGCACGCTGTACGCCGTCGGCTCGCCGAACGTCCGGCCCACCGGGCAGACCCTCCTCGCCGGTCTGCGCCGGGTCGGCTTCCGGCCGGTGACCGCGCTGCGCGCCGAGGGCGTGCCGGACTCGGCGGACAGCGCCGACCGGGGCCGCCGTTACATCGTGACCCTGGAGGACGGGCCGCCGCTCGACGTCACCGTCGTCGACCGGGAGCAGCAGGCGCACGGCTTCTTCTACCGCGCGTGGCGGCGGATCACGCTGCGGACGGTCACCACCCGCCGCTCGATCGTCTCGCTGCGCCAGGCCCTGGAGCAGGAGGCGCTCCTCGCGTACGCGGCGATCGCCGCCGGGGCGAACGCGCCCAAGCTGATCGCCACCTCGGAGCTCGGCCCGGACGCCGTGATGCTGGTGTACGAGCACATCGGCGGCCGGAACCTGGACTCGCTCGACGACGCCGAGATCACCGACGAGCTGGTCCGCAGCGCCTGGCGGCAGGTCCGGGCGCTGCAGTCGCGGCGGATCGCGCACCGCCGGCTCACGGGGGACGCGATCCTGGTGGATCGTTCCGGCGGGGTGGTCCTCACCGATCTGCGGGGCGGCGAGATCGCGGCCGGCGACCTGGTGCTGCGGATGGACACCGCCCAGCTGCTCACCACCCTCGGTCTGCGGGTCGGGGCGGAGCGGGCGGTCGCCGCGGCCGTCGAGGTCCTCGGCCCGGACACCGTCGCCGACTGTCTGCCGCTGCTCCAGCCGATCGCGCTGAGCCGCTCCACGCGCGCGACGCTGCGGAAGCGGGCGCGGGAGCGGTCCGCGCGGGAGCGGGAGGCCGTGCTCGCGGCCTCGGAGGCGGCCAAGCACGAGCGGGAGCTCGCGAAGGCCGAGGCGGCGGCGGACCGGAAGGCCGTACGGGCGGAGACGAAGGCCGAGAAGAAGGCGGACAAGAAGGCCGAGAAGCGGGCCCTCGACACCGCCCTGGACGAGGCCCGCGAGGAGGACCTGCTCGCGCAGATCCGGCAGCAGGTACTGCTGATCCGCCCGCAGGCCCCGGTGGAGCCGGTCCGGCTGGAGCGGATCAAGCCGCGGACCCTGGTCAGCCTGATCGCGGGCGCGGTCGCCGCGTACTTCCTGCTGTCGCAGATCGCCCGTACGCCGCTGTCGACGATCAGCGAGGCGGACTGGCGCTGGGTGGCGGCGGCCGTGCTGTTCTCTGCGCTCAGCTATGTGGCGGCGGCGATGAGCCTGCTCGGCTTCGTGCCCGAGCGGGTCGGGTTCTGGCGGACGGTGGTGGCGCAGGTCGCCGGCTCCTTCGTGAAGATCGTCGCCCCGGCGGCGGTCGGCGGCGTCGCCCTGAACACCCGCTTCCTCCAGCGCTCGGGGGTGCGCCCGGGGCTCGCGGTGGCGAGCGTCGGCGCCTCGCAGCTCTTCGGGCTCGGGGCGCACATCCTGCTCCTGCTCTCCTTCGGCTATCTGACGGGCACGGAGAAGTCGCAGTCCTTCACCCCGTCGAGGACGGTCATCGCCGGGCTCCTGACGGTCGCGGTGCTCGTCCTGGTGGTGACGGCCATCCCGTTCATGCGCAAGTTCGTGTCGACGCGGCTGCGCTCGCTCTTCGCCGGTGTGGTGCCCCGCATGCTGGACGTGCTCCAGCGGCCGGTGAAGCTGCTGACCGGCATCGGCGGCATGTTGCTCCTCACCGGCGCGTTCGTGCTCTGCCTGGACGCCTCCATCCGGGCCTTCGGACACGCCCACCAGTCGATCAGCTACGCGAGCGTGGCCGTCGTCTTCCTCGCGGGCAACGCGCTCGGCTCCGCGGCGCCGACGCCGGGCGGTGTCGGCGCGGTCGAGGGCGCGCTCACCTTCGGTCTGGTGGCGGTCGGCCTGCCGCTGGAGGTCGCGACCCCGGCGGTGCTCCTCTACCGCCTGCTGACGCTGTGGATCCCGGTGCTGCCGGGGTGGCTCTGCTTCAACTGGCTGACCAAGCGGGAAGCCCTGTAAGGCCTGTCCGGCGGATCAGGGCCGGACCCGGCCGGATCCCGCCGGAGACCCCCCAGGGCCCGCCGCACGGCCGGCGGGCCCCCCTCGTTCGCCACCCGCTTGGCCCCCCGTCCCGCGCGGGGGCGCGGGCGGCGGCCCACGATGGGCCTATGCCGATCTCCGCCGCCCAGCGCGCCGCTCTGCTCACCGCCACCACCGTGCTGCTCGCCGCCGGTTGCTCGGACGGCGGAGACGGGGCGGCGGACCCGGTGAAGGCGTCCGCCACCGCGAGCGGGCTCGCGGCGCTGACGGCGCAGAAGCTGTCCTGGGCGCCCTGTCCGCCGCCGTCCGCCGCCGAGGGCGGCGGGCCGTCGCCCTCACCGCTGGCCGGGGGCACCGCATGGGAGTGCTCCTTCCTCCAGACGCCGCTCGACTGGTCGGCGCCGGACGGCGACAGGATCGAGCTGGCCCTCATCCGGGCCAGGGCGAAGGACAGCGCCCGGCGGATCGGCTCGCTCGTCTTCAACTTCGGCGGGCCCGGCGGCTCCGGCGTCACCGGCCTGCCCGGTTTCGCCGGCGACTACGAGGCCCTGCGCGGCCGCTACGACCTGGTCTCCTTCGACCCGCGCGGCGTCGGCCGCAGCGACCCCGTCGAGTGCGCCACCGACAAGGAGCTCGACGCCTACTACGCCCTGGACTTCACGCCCGACGACGCCGCCGAGGAGCGGACGCTGTCCGACGCGCAGAAGCGGTACGCGAAGGGCTGCGAGCGGGACGCGGGCGCGGCCCTGCCGCACGTCGGCACGGAGAACGCGGCCCGGGACATGGACCTGATGCGCCAGGTCCTCGGCGACGAGAAGCTGCACTACTTCGGCATCTCGTACGGCACCGAACTCGGCGGCGTCTACGCCCACATGTTCCCCGAGAACGTGGGCCGGGCCGTCTTCGACGCGGTCGTCGACCCGGACGCAGGCGTCGAGGAGGGCGCCCTCGGCCAGGCGAAGGGCTTCCAGCTCGCGCTGGACAACTTCGCCCAGGACTGCGTGGACCGCGGCGACGAGTGCGCGCTGCCCGGTGGCAGCGTCGCCGAGATCGAGGAGGGCATCACGGACCTCCTCGCGGCCCTCGACAAGAAGCCGATCCCCGGGATCGGCAACCGCAAGCTGACCCAGACGCAGGCCACCAACGGCATCGCGCAGGCCCTGTACTCCAAGGAGTTCTGGCCGTATCTGGAGCAGGGGCTGGACGCGGCCGACGGCGGCGACGGGGGGCTGCTCCTCTCCCTGTCCGACTCGATGAACGGGCGCGGCGAGAACGGCTCGTACAGCAACATCCAGGCCGCGAACGCGGCCATCAACTGCGTGGACTTCAAGGAGCGCTACACCCTCGGGCAGGCGAAGGAGCGGCTCGGCCAGTTCCGCGAGGCCTCCCCCGTCTTCGGCGACTTCATGGGCTGGGCGCTGGCGAGCTGTTCGAACTGGCCGGTGCCGGGAGGGTGGGAGCACCCGGACGTCTCCGCGCCGGGCTCGGCGCCGATCCTGGTCGTGGGGAACACCGGAGACCCGGCCACGCCGTACGAGGGCGCCCGGGCCATGGTGAAGGCGCTCGGCAAGGGCGTCGGGGTGGAGCTGACGTACGAGGGCGAGGGGCACGGCGCGTACAACGGCGGCAGCGCGTGCGTGAAGAAGGCGGTGGACGACTACCTGCTGGCGGGCAAGGTCCCGACCTCGGGCACGGTCTGCAAGACCGACTCCGCAGAAGCTGCGCACCAGGAAGCCCCTCACGGCCGGCGCGGTCGCCAAGAACCTCGGCGCCCTCGTGCTCGCGG
>NZ_JBEXSZ010000179.1:0-15500 GCF_040613865.1 Streptomyces sp. NPDC006197
TGTCCCACACGCAACTCCGAGAGCGGGAGGCGGCGTTCGGCTGCCTTCTCGCGCACCGTGACGTCCTTGACGCTCAGCCCGGCCAGCGACCGGAGGCGAGCCACAACCCGCCGCGCGACAACGGTTACAAGGTCTACCTGGGCGACGGCTCGCAGATCGTGCCGCCGGCCGACGCGGAGATCGCCGCCGAGATCGCCGCGATCCGCTCGCTGGACGACGTGCCGCGCCCCACCGAGGGCTGGGAGACGCTGGGCGACGAGGTCCTGAACGCCTACCTGGAGCGCACGGACGCCGTCCTGACCCCCGGCTCCCCCCGCACCGCGCGGACCGTCTACACGGCCATGCACGGCGTCGGCAAGGAGGTCCTGACGGCCGCGTTCGGCCGGGCCGGCTTCCCGCCGCCCGCGCTCGTCGCCGAGCAGGCCGACCCGGACCCGGCCTTCCCGACGGTCGCCTTCCCGAACCCGGAGGAGCCGGGCGCCATGGACCTGGCCTTCGAGGCCGCCCGCGCCGTGGACCCCGACATCGTGATCGCCAACGACCCGGACGCCGACCGCTGCGCCGTGGCCGTGCCGGACGCCTCCGTCGAGGGCGGCTGGCGGATGCTCCGCGGCGACGAGGTGGGCGCGCTGCTCGCCGCGCACCTGGTGCACAAGGGCGCCACCGGCGTGTTCGCCGAGTCGATCGTGTCGTCCTCGCTGCTCGGCCGCATCGCCGAGGCGGCGGGCGTCGGCTACGAGGAGACGCTGACCGGCTTCAAGTGGATCGCCCGCGTCGACGGCCTGCGGTACGGCTACGAGGAGGCGCTCGGCTACTGCGTCGACCCGGAGGGCGTCCGCGACAAGGACGGCATCACGGCGGCGCTGCTCGTCACCGAGCTGGCCTCGGTGCTCAAGGAGCAGGGCCGGACGCTGACCGACCTGCTCGACGACCTGGCGGTGGCGCACGGGCTGCACGCCACGGACCAGCTGTCGGTGCGGGTCGAGGACCTGGGGATCATCGCGAACGCGATGGCCGCGCTGCGCGAGCGGCCGCCGGTCTCCCTCGCCGGTCTGACGGTCGTCTCGGCCGAGGACCTGACGAAGGGCACGGAGTCGCTGCCGCCGACGGACGGGCTGCGCTACCACCTGGAGGGCGACTACAAGGCCCGGGTGATCGTCCGCCCGAGCGGCACCGAGCCCAAGCTCAAGTGCTACCTGGAGGTCGTCGTCCCGGTCGCCGACGCGAGCGAACTGGCGGCGGCCCGCGCGACGGGCGCGGAGCTGCTGACCGCGATCAAGCGGGACCTGGCCGAGGCCGCCGGGCTGTAGGACACGGGTACTCGCGTACCCGAGTGCCCGGATACGCGGATACGCGGAAGGGCCGGTGCGGAAGCGATTCCGTACCGGCCCTTCGGCGTGTGCGGCTCTGGGATCCAAAATCCTGGATCTGGATCTGGATCCTGGAGCCTGGATCCAAAATTCTGGACCCGGATCTTGGATCCAGGATCCAGGATCCGAATCTTGGATCTTGAATCCGGGATCCGGGATCCGGGATCCGGGATCCGGGATCCGGGATCCAAGCTCAGCCCGTCGCGAGCAGGATCACGAGCAGCAGCAGCCCCGCCAGCGCGGGCCCGACGATCTCGTACGCCCAGCGCACCCGCGGCTCGCCCTGCGCGCCCGGGGCCGTGGCGTGCCGCTCGGCGAGCTCGCGCAGCTCGGCGACGGCCTTGTCGCTCGGCGCGATCCGGGAGGCGCTGTCCCGCACGTCGGCGGTGACGGAGGTACGGCCGTGCGGATCGTCCTGGGAGGCGCGGGCGGCGTTGCGGGCGGCCCTCTTCCGCTGGCGCAGCGAGACGGGGATCGCCCACAGCTGGTACTTGGTGCCCTCCTGCGTGAAGACCTCGCTGGAGTAGCCGGCGCGGACGTCGGCGACCGAGGCCCAGGGCAGCGTGATCGACCGGAACGGGTTGCGGATCCGGAGCCGGTTCTCGTTCGTGTACACGGCGGGCCGGATCGTGAAGGCGACGATCAGCGGGACGGCGAGGACGAGGGTCGCGAGCACGAGCCAGGGCGTGCGGCCCTCGCCGCGGGCCATCGCGTCCGCGGCGAACAGGGCCGCGAGGAGCAGCAGGAAGATCCCGCTCGCGACACCGAGGGGCGACCGGTGGACCTTGTCGGCGGAGGCGGGCGCGGCAGAGGCCTGCCCGCCGGGGGTCTGCCCCGCGGACGGCTGCTCGGGGGTCGACTCGCGGCTCGGCTCGTGGCTGGGCTCGGGGGTCGGCTCGGGGGTCGTCATGCCGCCGATTGTGCCTCAGCGGGCGGGGCGGGGCTCAGGCGGCCCGCGCGGCCACCAACTCCGCGTACACGATGATGTTGTCGGGGCGGTGGCCGTCGACCAGCTCCCCGCCGCAGGTGACGAGACGCAGCTCGGGGCGGGTGGTGTTCCCGTACACCTTGGCCGTCGGGAAGGCGTCCTTGTCGACCTGCTCCAGCTCCCGGACCCGGAAGACGGCGGTCGTGCCGTCGGCGCGGGTGACGGTGATCTCGTCGCCGACCCGGACCCGGGAGACGTTCTTGAGGACGGCCGGGCCGCGGGCGGTGTCGAAGTGGCCGATGAGGACGGCGGGGCCGGTCTCCCCGGGCGTGACGCCCTTGTCGTACCAGCCGATCCGCTCGGCGTCCGCGACCGAGGGCACCTGGACGGTGCCGTCGGTGTTCAGGCCGAGGGAGAGGACGGAGCCGGCGTCGACCCCGGCGGCGGGCACCCGGACCCGGACGGGCAGGGAGCGCGCCATCGGCCGGACGGCCGCCTTCGGCGCGGCGGGCGGGGTGGCGGTGGCCCGCGAGATGTGGGCGGGCGGGGTGGCGGCCCCGGTCTCGCCACCGGCGGAGCAGCCGGTGAGCGCGGCGAGCGCGGCGACGAGGAGGAGGGCGGCGGTACGGGGCCGGGGGCTGCGGCGGTTCACGGGAAGGCTCCGACGTGGTGCGGCCGGCCGCCGCGCGGGACGCGGCGACCGGCCTGGGGTGGGGTGGGGTGGTGCCTGCTCGGGTCAAGGGCAAGGCGGTACGGGGTCGGCCGCGGGCGGCCGGGGTGGGGCGCGGGCGGTACGGGTGAGGGCGTACCGCCCGGGCCGTACGGGTCAGCCGCGGGTGCCGGCCGCCCGGCGGCGCAGGACGACGAAACCGAGACCCGCGGCGGCGAGCGAGGCCGCGCCCGCACCGGCGGCGATCAGGGCGGTGGAGTCGTCCCCGGCGGCGAACTCGGCGCCGGCCGCGACGCCGCCCTTCGGGACGACGGAGGTCTGGCCGCCGTTGTTCACGGTGGTGCCGGTGTTGCCCGCGGGCGCCGGGGTGGTGGTGGACGGCGCCGGGGTGGGCGTGGCGGTGTCCTTCTCGCAGCCCTTGGGGAGCTTCGGGAAGGCGATCCAGCGCTCCTTCGGCGGCTCGACGCTCTGGACGCGCTGACCGAGGAGGGGGGTGAGGGTGGACGCGTCCTTGATCCGGAGGCCGAAGGGGCTCAGGCCGGGGTGGGCGCGATCGACGGTGTCCATGACCTTGCCGTCGGGGTCGATCAGGACCGCCTTCGGGCCCTTCTTCAGGTCGTTGGTGAGGACGATCCGCCAGCGCGTTCCGAAGTCCGCAACGGTGACCTGCTGGACGGTGCACTCGCCGAGGGTGACGACGGGACCCGGGGTGGGCTTCGGGGCCGGGGCGGGCGTGGTGTCCGGTGCCTCGACGAGCTTCGGGGCGGCCTGCTTCGAGGCGCCCGGGACGTAGGCGGCGAAGCCTCCGTCCTGCTCCAGGACGACGACCGCCTTGCCGTAGAACCAGACCTGGCGGGAGCCGTTCAGGTAGGTGAAGCCGCGGCCCTTGCCGTTCTCGATCAGCTGGAGGCCGTAGCGGCCGTCCTTCCGGGCGAGCTCCAGGAGGGTGCCGTCGGCGAGCTCGTAGGTGCCGGGCCGGGCGCCGGGGACGTAGTTGCCGTTCCAGTTCAGGGTGCGGCCGTCCTCGAGGAGGACGAAGAACTCACCGTTGTCGTTGCCCGCGACCGGGCGGCCGAAGGACTCGAGGACGCCGACCGGGTTGCCCTGGTAGAAGAGCTCGGCGCGGTAGTTCAGGTTGCCGACCTTGTAGATCTTGGCGACGGTGCCGTTGAGGAGGGTCTCGGTGCGGAGGAGGGTGCCCTGCGCGGCGTCGGCCGTGCCCTTGGCGTCGGTCGTGCCCTTGGCGTCGGTCTTGGCCCCAGTGTCGGTCTTGGCCCCGGTGTCGGCCTTGGCCCCGGTGTCGGCCTTGGCCCCGGTGTCGGCCGGCTTCGCATCGGTGTCGGCCGGCTTCGCTTCGGAGGCGCTGACGGCCACCGGGCCGTCGGCGGCGAAGGCGGCTCCGGCGGTGAGCGCCGGGGTGGTGATCGCGACGCCCGTGACGAGGGCGGTGGCGATGGCGGTGCGAAGGGCGGTGCGCATAACGACTCCTGGAGATCAGGCAGGTGGATGGGAGAGTCGCATGCCGCTTTTTCTCGGTCCGACTGTGTCCGGTGAGGTCTGGCTGGCTGCTGAACGAAAATCTATTGATCTTGTATTCGGGAGCCGTCCGCTCCGTGTCACAGGCGTGTGACAGGCGTCACCACGCCGGAGGACCCCCTGTGACCTCGGGCTCGATGAACGGGCTCCCCTGTACAGGTCGCTACGCGCGTAGATATGCTCGACTGGTGACCATGCCCACCACTGCACCCGCAGCTCTCGCATTCGCCGACGTGACCGCGTCCGACAGTGCGCTGCGCCGCTTCCTCCACGGGCTGCCCGGCGTCGACGCCGTCGGCCTGGAGGCGCGCGCCGCGTCCCTCGGCACCCGCTCGATCAAGACCACGGCCAAGGCGTACGCCATCGACCTGGCCATCTCCATGATCGACCTGACGACGCTCGAAGGCGCGGACACCCCGGGCAAGGTCCGGGCGCTCGCCGCCAAGGCCGTCAACCCCGATCCGACCGACCGCACGACCCCGAAGACCGCCGCCGTCTGCGTCTACCCCGACATGGTGGCCACCGCCAAGGCCGCCGTCGCGGGCTCGGGCGTCAAGGTCGCCTCGGTCGCCACCGCCTTCCCGGCCGGCCGCGCCGCGCTCCCCGTGAAGCTGGCCGACACCGCCGACGCCATCGCCGCCGGCGCGGACGAGATCGACATGGTCATCGACCGCGGCGCCTTCCTCGCCGGCAGGTACATGGAGGTGTACGAGCAGATCGCCGCGATCAAGGCCGAGTGTGGCGACCGCGCCCGCCTCAAGGTGATCTTCGAGACCGGCGAGCTCTCCACGTACGACAACATCCGCCGCGCCTCCTGGCTCGGCATGATGGCGGGCGCGGACTTCATCAAGACCTCGACCGGCAAGGTCGCGGTCAACGCCACCCCGGCGAACACCCTCCTCATGCTGGAGGCGGTGCGCGACTTCCGCGCCCAGACCGGCGTGCAGATCGGCGTGAAGCCGGCCGGCGGCATCCGCAACACCAAGGAAGCGATCAAGTTCCTGGTTCTCGTCAACGAGACCGTGGGCGAGGACTGGCTGGACAACCACTGGTTCCGCTTCGGCGCTTCCAGCCTGCTCAACGACCTGCTGATGCAGCGCCAGAAGCTGGCGACCGGCCGTTACTCCGGCCCCGATTACGTGACGGTGGACTGATCAACATGGCATCTGCATTCGAGTACGCACCGGCACCGGAGTCGCGCTCGGTCGTCGACATCGCGCCGAGCTACGGCCTGTTCATCGACGGCGAGTTCGTCGACGCCGCCGACGGCAAGGTCTTCAAGACCGTCTCCCCCTCCACCGAGGAGGTGCTCTCCGAGGTCGCCCAGGCGGGCGCCGAGGACGTGGACCGTGCGGTGAAGGCGGCGCGGAAGGCCTTCGAGAAGTGGTCGGCGCTGCCCGGCTCCGAGCGCGCCAAGTACCTCTTCCGGATCGCCCGGATCATCCAGGAGCGCAGCCGTGAGCTGGCCGTCCTGGAGACCCTGGACAACGGCAAGCCGATCAAGGAGACCCGCGACGCGGACCTCCCGCTGGTCGCCGCGCACTTCTTCTACTACGCGGGCTGGGCCGACAAGCTCGACCACGCGGGCTACGGCGCGAACCCGCGCCCGCTGGGCGTGGCCGGCCAGGTCATCCCGTGGAACTTCCCGCTGCTGATGCTGGCGTGGAAGATCGCCCCGGCGCTCGCGACCGGCAACACGGTCGTGCTCAAGCCGGCCGAGACGACTCCGCTCTCCGCCCTGTTCTTCGCGGACATCTGCCGCCAGGCCGGGCTGCCGAAGGGCGTCGTCAACATCCTTCCCGGGTACGGGGAGACGGGCGCGGCCCTCGTCGGGCACCCGGACGTGAACAAGGTCGCCTTCACCGGTTCGACCGCCGTCGGCAAGGCCATCGCGCGCCAGGTCGCCGGCACGCACAAGAAGGTCACGCTGGAGCTGGGCGGCAAGGGCGCCAACATCGTCTTCGACGACGCCCCGATCGACCAGGCCGTCGAGGGCATCGTCAACGGCATCTTCTTCAACCAGGGCCAGGTCTGCTGCGCGGGCTCGCGCCTCCTCGTCCAGGAGTCGATCCAGGACGAGCTGCTCGACAGCCTCAAGCGCCGTCTGTCCACGCTCCGCCTCGGCGACCCGCTCGACAAGAACACCGACATCGGCGCGATCAACTCCTCGGAGCAGCTGGCCCGCATCACCAGCCTGGTGGACCAGGGCGAGGCGGAGGGCGCCGAGCGCTGGACCGCCGCGTGCGAGCTCCCGTCGGCCGGTTACTGGTTCGCCCCGACGCTCTTCACGAACGTCACGCAGGCGCACCGGATCGCCCGCGACGAGATCTTCGGCCCCGTCCTGTCGGTGCTGTCCTTCCGTACCCCCGACGAGGCCGTCGCGAAGGCCAACAACAGCCAGTACGGCCTGTCGGCCGGCATCTGGACGGAGAAGGGCTCCCGCATCCTCGCGGTCGCCAACAAGCTCCGGGCCGGTGTCGTCTGGGCCAACACGTTCAACAAGTTCGACCCGACCTCGCCGTTCGGCGGCTACAAGGAGTCGGGCTTCGGCCGCGAGGGCGGCCGCCACGGTCTGGAGGCCTACCTCGATGTCTGATGTGAATCGCCTCAGCGTCTTCAAGACCTACAAGCTGTACGTCGGGGGCAAGTTCCCCCGCTCCGAGAGCGGCCGGGTGTACGAGGTGACGGACTCCAAGGGCAAGTGGCTGGCGAACGCGCCGCTCTCCTCCCGCAAGGACGCCCGTGACGCGGTCGTCGCCGCGCGCAAGGCCTTCGGCGGCTGGGCGGGCGCCACCGCGTACAACCGCGGCCAGATCCTCTACCGCGTCGCCGAGATGCTGGAGGGCCGCAAGGGCCAGTTCGTGCACGAGGTCGCGCACGCGGAGGGCCTGTCCAAGAACAAGGCGGCCGAGGTCGTCGAGGCCGCGATCGACCGCTGGGTCTGGTACGCGGGCTGGACCGACAAGATCGCCCAGATCGTGGGCGGCGCGAACCCGGTCGCGGGCCCGTACTTCAACCTGTCGACCCCGGAGCCGACCGGCGTCGTCACGGTCGTGGCCCCGCAGGACTCGTCCTTCCTCGGCCTGGTCTCGGTGATCGCCCCGGTGATCGCGACCGGCAACACGGCCGTCGTCATCGCCAGCGAGAAGGCCCCGCTCCCGGCGCTCTCCCTGGGCGAGGTCCTGGCCACCTCCGACCTCCCCGGCGGCGTGGTCAACATCCTCTCCGGCAAGGCCTCCGAGATGGGTCCGCACCTCGCGGCCCACCAGGACGTCAACGCCATCGACCTGACGGGCGCGACCGACGGCGACCTCGCCCGCGACCTGGAGATCGCGGCGGCGGACAACCTGAAGCGCGTCCTGCGCCCCCGTACCGAGGACTTCACCGAGTCCCCCGGCACGGACCGCATGACCGCCTTCCTGGAGACGAAGACGGTCTGGCACCCCACGGGTTCGCTGGGCGCGAGCGGCTCCTCGTACTAGCCGCCACCGCCGGAGAACGGTCCCCGGGCAGCAGCACTGCCCGGGGGCCGTTCTCCGTTCCCGTCCTCTTTCCACAGGCCTTGCCCCACCGCCCCGGCCGGCCTCAGGATCCAGTGGTGATCTTTCGTGGAGGGGACATGAGCGGAGGGGCTGGTACGTCATGGGGGGACTGATCAAGGGAGGCAACGCCTTCGTCCCGACCGTGCCGCTGCGCGTGGCCGTGCGCGGCGCCGTCGACGTCGCGGCGCTGCTGCTGACGGAGCGGGGCCGGGTCCGGGGGGACGCGGACATCGTGTTCCACGGCGCCCCGGTCCACCCGTCGGGCACCGTGCGGCTCGTCGGCGGCGAGGAGGGGACGGCGTGGCTGGAGGCCGGGCTCACGACGATCGAGGAGGACGTCTCCCGCGTCCTCGTGGTCGCGTCGACGGAGAACGGCGCGCTGCGGGACGTGGCCGGGCTGTCCGTGGAGGCCTTCGCGCCGGACGGCACCTCGGTCGCGCGCTACGACACGACCGACGCCGGCGGCGAGACCGCGATGGTGCTCGCGGAGCTGTACCGGCGCGCGGGCGGCTGGAAGTTCCGCGCGGTGGGCCAGGGCTACCTGGACGGCCTCGAAGGCCTGGCGGTGGACCACGGGGTGGACGTGGCGGAGGAGCCCCCGGCGGAAACCCGGACCCCGGAGCACCGGGCCCCTGCCGCGGAGGTCCCGTTCCAGATCCCGCCCCCGGCACCCGCACCGGCCCCCGTCCTTGTCCCCGATGACCAGGACCGGACGTTCGGCGCCGTCTTCCAGCCGCGCGAGGTGAGCGGCCGGCACAACGACGTGATCACCGAGGAGGGGCTCCCGCCCGGCCCGGTCCTGGTCGAACTCGCCGTCGAGGGCGAGGGCTACACCGGTCTGTGGCCCCTCGACCGCGGCAACAAGAAGGGGGACAGCCTCGTCAACAGCACCGAGGACGACTTCCGCGGCCGCCTGCTCACCTGTGTCCCCGAGAACGGGCGACTGCGGCTGAGGCTGGAAGCGGACAGGCGCTGGCAGATGCGGATCCTGCCGCTGACGGCCGCCCAGCGGCTGACGGAGGAGCGGCTGGAGTCCAACGGCCCCTGCGTCCTGCTGCACACCGGGGGAACGGCCGACCTCGTCTTCCACTACCGCGGCAAGGACAACTTCATCGTCCATCTCTACGGGCTCCACGAGCTGGTGGCGCACCGCGACCCCACCGTCCTCCCGGAGAACCGGACGTACGCCGTCAACGAGATCGGCAGGCTCCGGGAGACCCTGCCTCTGCCCGAGGGCCCGATCGTCGTCCACATGACGGACGCGGACGGTCCGTGGCGCGCCCGCCTGAAGGAACTCCGGCCGCGCAGCGGGCAGCCGTACGACGACGGCGCCCCGGCGAAGCTCCCCGCACCCCGCGCCACCCAGGCCTGGCTGCGGTGGGGCAGACGCTAGCCCGGCAGCAGCCCCTGCGTCACGCCGCCGACCACCGGCAGGTCGGAGACCGCGCCGCCCTTCGTGACGTGGTCGGTCAGCAGGTTCGTGCCGACCGGCTTGAAGTCGGCGACCTGCGTGCCGAGGCCGTTGTCGAGCGGGTCGACGCCGGTGTTGGCCAGCGGGTCGAGCTGAAGGCGGGTCAGCGGGCCCACGCCGTGGGTGACACCGTCCAGCGCGCCCGCCCCGGCCGCGCCGGCGTCCGTCCGGCTCAGCGAGTCGAGGGGCAGCGGCACCGGGGCGGCGGCCTGCGCCCCGGCACCCGCGCCGATCATCGCGGCGCCCGCCGCCGTGACGGTGAGACCGGCCTTGAGCAGAGCGCTGCGGCGAGGGGTCCGGGAGGCTGCGTGACGCGCCATGGAGATCCTTCCAGGGGGTGAGCGAGCGGGCACCGACAGTAGTCGAGGTGTGATGCTCGATACCAACGGTCTTCCTCGGTGGTCCCCTGGACGGGGGAATGCCTCACACTGGTGTTCCGTGAGTTCCCAATCGATCCCGACCCGGGTCGTCCTGCTCGCGGGCCCCTCCGGCTCCGGCAAGTCGTCCCTCGCCGCCCTCGCCGGCCTCCCGGTCCTGCGCCTCGACGACTTCTACAAGGACGGCGACGACCCGTCGCTCCCGCTCGTCGACGGCAGCACGGACATCGACTGGGACTCCCCGGGGTCCTGGGACGCGGACGCCGCCGTCGCCGCGATCGTCGAGCTGTGCCGTACGGGACGGACCGACGTCCCCGTGTACGACATCGCCACCAGCTCCCGGGTGGACCACGAGCTGCTCGACATCGCGCGGACCCCGCTCTTCGTGGCGGAGGGCATCTTCGCGGCCGAGATCGTGACCCGCTGCCGCGAACTGGACGTCCTCGCGGACGCGCTGTGCCTGCGCGGCCGCCCCTCGACGACCTTCCGCCGCCGGCTCCTCCGCGACCTCCGCGAGGGCCGCAAGTCCGTCCCGTTCCTGCTGCGCCGCGGCTGGCGCCTGATGCGCGCCGAGCGCGCGATCGTCGCCCGCCAGACCGCCCTGGGCGCGTACCCCTGCGCGAAGCCGGAGGCGCTGGGGCGCCTGGCGGCAGCGGCGGCGGGCCGCCACCGCACGCCGGTCTAGCACGACGCACGACGCGGGTCGTACAAGCCCCCCGGCTTGTGCGACCCGCGTCGTGTTCCCCCGTACCCCCGTACGGCCCCCCGTGTCCCCCCGTACGCCCCCGGCCGCCGTGTCCCCCGTCGGCCCGGGGCTCGTTCCCCCCGACCTTCAGGCCACCAGCTCGCCGAAGGACTCCTCCTCGTCACGGCCGAAGCTCAGCACCTCGTCCTCGCGCAGTCGCCGCAGCGAGCGCCAGATGCTCGACTTCACCGTGCCGACACTGATGTCCAGGATCTCCGCGATCTCCGGGTCGGTCCGGCCCTCGTAGTAGCGCAGCACCAGCATCGTCCGCTGGAGCTCGGGCAGGCGGGCCAGGGCCTGCCACAGGACCGTGCGCAGCTCGGTGCCCCGCATCGCGTCCGTCTCGCCGACCGTCTCCGGCAGCTCCTCGGTCGGGTACTCGTTGAGCTTGCGCCGGCGCCAGGCGCTGATGTGCAGGTTGGTCATGGTGCGACGCAGGTATCCGCCGACGGCGGCCTTGTCGCTGATCCGGTCCCAGGCGCGGTACGTGGAGAACAGCGCGCTCTGGAGCAGGTCCTCGGCCTCGAAACGGTCACCGGTGAGGTGGTAGGCGGTGGCGTACAGGGAGGCACGACGCTCCTGGACGTAAGCCGTGAACTCGGCTTCCGAACAGCCGGAGCGCTCCCCCGTGACCTCCCCGTACGCCGCTCCCCCGTCAGCAACGGCCACCATGTACGGCGCCTTGCGCTGACGCCCGACGCTGCGAACGCACCCCCGTCCGTTCACACCGCCGGACTTCTCCGTGCTCCGCACGACGTCGTGGAGACGCGTGACAACTGCGCTTGAGGTGGTGCTGTGCAGTGCGTTCATCTCGCGCCCCCCGTCGGTTGGAGTGTGTTTCGGTCCGTGTGCCAAGAAGCTTGCCCCCCGGACTTCATGGCGTTGTCCGTCGACTGTCACAGCCGTGTCACAGGGAACGAGACGGAAGCGAGTCCGGGAGCGGTCGATCTCGGACGGCCCATGCGACAGAATGTCGCCGTGCCTTTTCTGCTGCTGATCGAGGACGACGACGCCATCCGCACGGCCCTCGAACTCTCCCTGTCCCGGCAGGGTCACCGGGTGGCCACCGCCGCGACGGGCGAGGACGGTCTCCAGCTGCTGCGTGAGCAGCGGCCCGACCTGGTCGTCCTCGACGTCATGCTGCCAGGCATCGACGGCTTCGAGGTCTGCCGGCGGATCCGCCGGACCGACCAGCTGCCGATCATCCTGCTGACCGCGCGCAGCGACGACATCGACGTGGTCGTCGGGCTCGAGTCCGGCGCCGACGACTACGTCGTGAAGCCGGTGCAGGGGCGGGTGCTCGACGCCCGCATCCGGGCCGTGCTGCGGCGCGGGGAGCGCGAGTCGACGGACTCGGCGACGTACGGCTCCCTGGTGATCGACCGTTCGGCGATGACGGTCACCAAGAACGGCGAGGACCTCCAGCTCACCCCGACCGAGCTGCGGCTGCTCCTGGAGCTGAGCCGGCGGCCCGGGCAGGCGCTGTCCCGCCAGCAGTTGCTGCGGCTCGTGTGGGAGCACGACTACCTGGGCGACTCGCGGCTCGTCGACGCCTGTGTGCAGCGGCTGCGCGCCAAGGTGGAGGACGTGCCGTCCTCGCCGACGCTGATCCGTACGGTGCGCGGTGTCGGTTACCGGCTGGACGTTCCTGCGTGAGCAAGGGGATCTACGCGCGGCTGCGACTCTCCAGCCTGCGGCTGCGGCTCGTCGTCGTCTTCGCCCTCGTCGCGCTCACCGCGGCCGTCGCCGCCTCCGGCATCGCGTACTGGCTCAACCGCGAGGCGGTGCTGACCCGTACCCAGGACGGGGCGCTGGGCGACTTCCGGCAGGAGATGCAGAACCGGACGGCGACGCTGCCCCTCCGGCCCACCCAGGACGACCTGCGGCGGACCGCCGAGCAGATGGCGTCCGGCAGCGCCGCGGACTACCAGGTGCTGCTGCTCGGCGAGCGGGAGGCGGGCAAGCCGATCGTGGGCGCCTCGGACCCGGACGACTTCACCCTGGCCGACGTGCCGCGCTCGCTGCGGGAGGCCGTGGACACGAAGCGGCCGGTGACGGACGCCAACCCGTATCCGTACCACCTGTTCTGGCAGCGTACGGAGCGGAACGGGACGCCGTACCTGGTCGGCGGCACTCGGATCGACGGCGGCGGGCCCTCCGGGTACATGTTCAAGTCGCTGGCCGCGGAGAAGGCCGATCTGAACTCGCTCGCCTGGTCGTTGGGGATCGCCACCGCGCTCGCGGTGGCCGGCTCGGTGCTGCTCGCGCAGGTGGCGGCGACGACCGTGCTGCGCCCGGTGCACCGGCTGGGCGAGGCGGCCCGGCAGCTCGGCGAGGGCAAGCTCGACACCCGGCTGCGGGTCTCCGGCGCGGACGAACTGGCCGATCTCTCCCGTACGTTCAACAGCGCGGCCGAGTCGCTGCAGAAGAAGGTCGCGGACATGAGCGCGCGGGAGGAGTCCTCGCGGCGTTTCGTGGCCGACATGTCGCACGAGCTGCGGACCCCGCTGACCGCGCTGACGGCCGTCACCGAGGTCCTGGAGGACGAGCAGGACTCCCTGGACCCGATGATCGCCCCGGCGGTGGCCCTCGTGGTGAGCGAGACCCGGCGCCTCAACGACCTGGTGGAGAACCTGATGGAGGTGACCCGCTTCGACGCGGGCACCGCGCGGCTCGTCCTCGACGACGTGGACATCGCGGACCAGATCACCGCGTGCATCGACGCGCGGGCCTGGCTGGACGCGGTGGAGCTCGACGCGGAGCGCGGGATCGTGGCGCCGCTCGACCCGCGGCGCCTCGACGTGATCCTGGCGAACCTCATCGGCAACGCGCTCAAGCACGGCGGTTCGCCGGTGCGGGTCTCGGTCCGCACGGAGGAGGACGAGCTGGTCATCGCGGTGCGGGACCACGGCCCCGGCATCCCGGAAGAAGTACTGCCGCACGTCTTCGACCGCTTCTACAAGGCGAGCGCGTCCCGGCCGCGGTCCGACGGCAGCGGGCTCGGCCTGTCGATCGCCATGGAGAACGCGCTGATCCACGGCGGTTCGATCACGGCGTCGAACTCGGTCGGCGAGGACGGGAAGGTCGACGGCGCGGTGTTCGTGCTGCGGCTGCCGCTGGACGCCTCGGGGATCACGCGCGAGGTGCAGACCCGCAGCAGCCAGGGCGAGGTGGAGGAAGCGTGAGGCGTCGCGTCATTGTCCTGGCGGCCGCGCTCACGGCGCTGGTCACCGGCTGCGGCATCCGGACCACGTCGGTCCCGGTGGACGCGGGCGCGGCCCCGTCCCGGGTGCCGTGCAGCGTGACCGGGGACGGTACGACGGAGGCGGCGGCCCAGGGCGAGCCGGTCCGGCTGTTCCTGGTCTGCGGCTCCCAGCTGGAGGTGGTGGACCGCCGGGCGCCGCTGCCCGAGGAGAAGGCGGGCGGCGATCCGGTGCGGACCGCCGGGCGGCTGCTCGCGCAGCTGCTCGCCGAGCCCTCGGAGAGCGAGCGGCAGGCCGGCTTCACGACCGAGGTGCGCGGGCCGCTGACCGTGGGCGGCGGGCACCGGGGTGACCCGGCGGGCACGCTGCGGCTGAGCCGGCAGCCGGAGGACCTGGCGCCGACGGCGCTGTCGCAGCTCGTCTGCACCTTCGCGGAGAGCTCCGCGGGCGCGGGCGGCCACACGGCCCTGCTCGGCGGGCCGGGGGCGTACGCGCCGAAGCGGTACCGCTGCACGACGGAACTCCGCGAGCGCCCCGACTCCGCCCCACCGACGGCCCCGCCCCCGAGCCCGACGACGCCCTGACCCGCCGCCCGGGCCGCGCCCGGGCGGCGGGAAGTGGTGCTCGCGGCGCCTCCCGCCGTGGCGCGGAACCGATTCCGCTGTTCGGGGCGTCTTGGGGGGCGTGCAGCGTCAAGGTTCGGGCGGCAGTGCCGCCGTGGTCGTCCGCGTGGCGGGGTTCGTCCTCCTCCTCGCGCATCTGCTGCTCGTCGCCTGGGTCAGTCTGCGCCCACGGGACGTGGCCTGGGTGACCGCGCCGAACACGATCCCGCTGCACGGCCTGCGCACCGTTCTCGCGCTCGGCGGGAGCGAGGCGGCCCGGCTGATCGGCGAGGGCCTGCTGCTCCTGGCCCCGCTCGGGGTGCTGCTCCCGATGGCCGACGGACGGCTCCACGTCTCCGGGTGGGCCTCCCTGACCCGTACGACCGCCGCGGGCGCGCTGGTGTCGCTGGCCGTGGAGCTGCTGCAGACCGCGGTGCCGGGGCAGGTGGTGGACGTGGACTCGGTCCTCCTGAACACCGCGGGGGTCGCGCTGGCGCATCTCCTGGTGGTCCCGGCCGGCCGGACCCGGCTGCGCCGCAGGTGGGAGGCGGGGAGGTCGTCCTCCTCCGCGGGGAGCACCCCGGACGGGGGCGCCGCCCTGCTGCGGGACGAGGCCCCTCAGGGTGCGACCCCGACGATTTCCAGGGTCCCGATCGCCCCGTAGACCGACGCTTCGTCCCCCTGTCCGGCCGGAGTATGGAGTCATCGGGAGCCCGACGGAGCGGCTCCCGGACCGACTCCGAAGGAGCCCACCATGGCCGCACTGACCCGCCCCCGTGACGGACGCGTGCTCGGCGGAGTGTGCGCGGCGCTGGCCCGGCGCTTCGGCACCTCCGCGACGACGATGCGTCTGATCTTCCTGGCCTCGTGCCTGCTGCCGGGCCCGCAGTTCCTGATCTACCTGGGCCTGTGGATCTTCCTGCCGGCGGAGAAGACCGCGAGCACGGCCTGGTAGCCGTCGCGCGAGTACGCCGAAGGGGCGCGCACCCGGGATCCCGGGCGAACGGGTGGACCAGCTTGCTGGCCGGAAACGGCGTCAGGAACGGCCCTGCGGAT
>NZ_JBEXSZ010000180.1:0-15397 GCF_040613865.1 Streptomyces sp. NPDC006197
CGGCCCGATCGGCGGGACACCACCCGACATCCGGGCCGGGTTCGCGGGGTCCGGCCCGATCGGCGGGACACCACCTACGCTGGTGGTGTGCGGGGCTTGTCTGGACAGGCCCTGGTCGGGAGTCGCCGTCGGCAGGAGGCCGGCGGCCCTACGAGCCGAGGAAACCTGTGAGTGACACCCCATTCGGATTCGGCCTTCCGCCGGAGGAGCCGGAGAACGGCGACGAGGGCAAGAAGAAGGACCCCGCCGGAGGTGGCCAGGGGTCCGGCGGCAACCCGTTCGGCGCGAACCCGTTCGGCTTCGGCGGGCTGCCGGGCATGGGCGGTCCCGGCGGCGCGGACAATCCGTTCGCCGCGATGTTCGGCTCCATGAACCCCAACGATCTGGGCGCGGCCTTCCAGCAGCTCGGGCAGATGCTGAGCCACTCGGGCGGTCCCGTGAACTGGGACATGGCCAAGCAGATCGCACGCCAGGTGGTCGCCCAGGGCACCGCCGACGGCACCAAGGACGCGAGCGTGGGCCCGGCCGAGAAGTCGGCGGTCGAGGAGGCCGTGCGCCTGGCCGACCTCTGGCTGGACCAGGTCACCTCGCTGCCCTCCGGCGCGGGCACGGCCGTGGCGTGGAGCCGGGCCGAGTGGGTCGAGGCGACGCTGCCGGCGTGGCAGCAGCTCGTGGACCCGGTCGCCGAGCGGGTCGGCTCGGCGATGGGCGACGTCCTGCCGGAGGAGATGCAGGCCATGGCCGGCCCGCTGATCGGCATGATGCGCTCCATGGGCGGCGCCATGTTCGGCCAGCAGATCGGGCAGGCCGTGGGCGCGCTCGCCGGTGAGGTCGTCGGCTCGACGGACGTCGGTCTGCCGCTGGGCCCGGCGGGGCGTGCCGCGCTGCTGCCGCTGAACATCGAGGCCTTCGGCAAGGACCTGGGCGTGCCCTCGGACGAGGTGCGGCTCTACCTGGCCCTGCGCGAGGCCGCGCACCAGCGCCTCTTCGCGCACGTGCCGTGGCTGCGGGCGCACCTCTTCGGCGCGGTCGAGGGGTACGCGCGCGGGATCAAGGTCGACACCTCGAAGCTGGAGGAGGCCGTCGGGCAGCTCGACCCGACGCACCCGGAGCAGCTGCAGGAGGCGCTCCAGCAGGGCATGTTCCAGCCGGAGGACACCCCGGAGCAGAAGGCGGCCCTGGCCCGGCTGGAGACGGCGCTCGCGCTGGTCGAGGGCTGGGTGGACGCGGTGGTCCACGAGGCCGCCAAGTCCCGGCTGACCTCGGCGGACGCGCTGCGCGAGACGCTGCGCCGGCGCCGGGCCTCGGGTGGTCCCGCCGAGCAGACCTTCGCGACCCTGATCGGTCTGGAGCTGCGTCCGCGGCGGCTGCGGGACGCGGCGCGCCTGTGGGCCTCGCTCACGGACGCGCGCGGGGTCGACGGCCGGGACGGGCTGTGGGAGCACCCGGACATGCTGCCGACGGCGACGGACCTGGACGACCCCGACGGCTTCGTGCACCGCGAGCACCTCGACTTCTCCGAGCTGGACAAGATGCTCGGCGAGGCGGCCAGGGGCGAGGCGCCGGAAGACGGGGACGGCAAGGAGTGACCCTGCACGACGACGCGGTCCTCGTCCTCAAGGGGTACGAGGACCAGCCGGAGCTGCGCGATGTCTACCTGGACCATCTCGCCCGGCATCGGGACGGCATGTACAAGCCCTGCGAGGCCGGGCACCTGACCTCCAGCGCGCTGGTGATCGACCCTTCGCGGGGGCGGGTCCTGCTGACCCTGCACAAGAAGCTGGGCATGTGGCTCCAGATGGGTGGCCACTGCGAGCCGGGCGACCCGACGGTGGAGGCGGCGGCGCTGCGCGAGGCGACCGAGGAGTCGGGCATCGCGGGTCTCGGCCTGCTGCCGGGCGGTCCGGTGCGCCTTGACCGGCATCCGATCCCGGCGCCCTGCCACTGGCACCTGGACGTGCAGTACGCGGCGCTCGCACCGGCGGACGCGGTGGCGGAGATCAGTGACGAGTCGCTGGACCTGCGCTGGTTCGCGTACGACGAGGTGGCCTCGGTGGCCGACACGTCGGTGGTGGAGCTGCTGAAGGGCACGCTGGCCCGGCTGGCGTGAGCACGGCCGAGGGGCGGTCTCCGGTGGAGACCGCCCCTCGGCCGTGGGTGCTCAGTTCCAGGCGTTGTTCTGGTTCTGGGCGTGGGAGCCGTGCTGGCCGGCGCCGAACTGGGCGGCGATGCCCTGTCCGATGGCCGCGTGCTGCGGGGGCATGACCTCGCTCGGCTGGACGAGCGCGAAGCCCTGGCCGAGGAAGCTGAGCTCCCAGCCCTCGCCCGTGTCGCCACGGCGGCGGCGGACGCTGGAGTTGGTCGTCTGCGCCTGCATCTGGACGCGCAGCCCGGTGGACCAGGCGACGATCGCGTCCGCGTCGACGCTGACGTACTTCTCGGGCGTGACCTGCATCATCAGCGGCTGCCCGGAGGTCATGAGGGCGACCTTGCCGCGGCCGGAGATGTTGAGCTGGTACTTGCCGGAGCCGGAGATGCCGTACTGGCTGTCGACGGCGATGACCTCGGTGTGGAGGGTCGAGTCGAGCGCCAGGACGTAGGCGCTGTCGACGGTCAGGCCGTCCTGCTCGACCTCCACGATGTGGACGTACTGGGCGAGGTTGGCGAAGTAGACCGTGCCCTGGCCGGAGCAGCGCATCAGGTCCAGGCCCTCGCCGGTGCGGGCCTGGGCCCGGCGCTGGCTGGGGGTCTTGTACTCGCCGTCGAAGTCGATGAGTCCCTGGTACGCGACCATGGCGCCCTTGCGGGCGAGGACGTCGTCCTGCCCGGTCAGGCTGACCCGCAGGAGCTGCGGGTTCTGGATGACGTACCGCTCCTGGCTCTGCTGTTCGGCGTGGTTGAAAAGCGGGCTCTGCATGGTGTGTTCTCGCTCCCCCTCAGCCCCGGACCCGCAGGCGGTCGGTGCTGTCCTCGCTCGGCTGTACGACGACGATGCCCTGGCCCGAGAAGGCCATCTGGTATGCCTCGCCGCTGCCCCGCCCGATGAGGGAGGACGCCTTGAAGCTGCGCTTGCCCTTGACCTTGAGCGCGGGCGACCAGGCGACGAGCGCGTCGGGGTCGACGTACGTCTCGTCCTCGCCGCGGCCGCAGTCGACGACGATCGGCGTGCCGCGCGAGGTGAGCGCGACCCAGCCGGTGCCGGCGATCTCCACGTTGAAGAGGCCCTGGCCGGCGAACTTGGCGAGCCCCTTGACCCGCTCGACGCCCCACTGGAGGTGGGCGTCGAAGGCGAGCACGTTGGTGCCGTTGACCGAGATCGAGTCGTTCTGGAGGTTGATGACGACGACGTCGGCGCCGTAGTCGGCGAGGTAGAGCAGTCCGTCGCCGGAGCACTTCATGATGGGCGCGCCCTCGCCGGTGGCCCACTGCTGGGCGACCTGGCGGACGGCGGGCGGGTTGGGCTCGTAGGTGATGAAGCCCTCGTAGGCGACCATCGAGCCGGTCCGGGCGTACAGGTCCTGGCCGGAGGCCATGGCGACCTTGAGCATGGTGCGGCCGTGGTTCTCCATCCGGGCCGCGACGGGGGTCGGGGCGTAGCCCGCGAGTTGCTGGTTCATGACGGGCTCCCTCAGACCTCGTAGGGCTGGACGACGATGAAGTTGCCGGGGGCTCCCCGGAACTGGAGGTTCACGGTCTCCCCGCTGTGGCCCGGGTAGGCGTTGCGGCGGAGCCGCACCTGGCTGGAGAGGACGACCTGGGACGCGGACGACCAGGCGACGACGGCGTTGCAGTCGGCGAAGGTGGTCGGCGTGACGGGCAGGACGACGGGGACGCCGTGCGTCTTCACGACGACGGTGCCGGTGCCCTGGAACTGCATGGTGAACAGGGCGCCGCCGGGGATGCCGTGGCCCTCGATGCGGCGGACCTCGTACTGCAGGGACTCGTCGAACGCGAGGACGTTCTCGGCGGAGACGCAGATGCCGTCGCCCTGGAGCTCGATCGGGTGCAGGTGGGCGCCTTCCTCGGCGAGGAAGACCTGGCCGCGGCCGGTGCAGCGCATGAGCTGCATCTCCTGGCCGGTGGCGTTGCCGACGATCCGGCCGGCGAAGCCCGCGCCCTTGTAGCCGAAGTCGACCTTGCCCTGGTACATGACCATGGAGCCCTGCCGGGCGAGGACGGGCACGCCGCCCATGGCGAGGTCGACCCGCATGAGCTGCTGGTTCTGCGGGGTCCAGCGGGCGCCGGTGGCGGTCTCCTTGTACGGCGCGAGCGCGGCGGCGAGCCCCGCTCCGGTCGCCGGCGCACCCTGCGGGACGCCGGGCTGCTGACCGTACGCCGGCGGCTGCTGCCCGTACGGGGCCTGCGGCGGTTGGCCCTGACCGGGGTACGGGGCGGGGGGCTGACCGGGGGCCTGCCCGGGGTACTGGCCGGGAGGCTGTCCCGGGACCTGGCCGTACTGCGGCGGCTGCCCGTACGGGGCGGGGGCCGGGGCGGGCGGCGGCACGGGCGCCGGGGCCATGGGCGCGACCATCGTGGGCGCCGTGTGGACCGGCGGCACGGGCGCGGGCGGGACGGGCGCCTGCGGGGCCTGCGGCGCGCCGAACGCGGGCGCGGGGGCCGGGGCGGGCGCGGCGGGGGCACCGAAGGCCGGGGGCGCCGCTGCCTGCGGCGGCGGGGCGAAGCCGGGGGCCGCGGCCTGCTGCTGCGGGGCGGCGGCCGGCTCGTCCTCGGCGACCTCGCCGCCGAAGTTCCGCAGGAGCGCCTCCAGGCCTCCGTCGAAGCCCTGGCCGACGGCGGCGAACCGCCACACGTCCTTGAGGTAGAAGTCGCCGAGCATCACCGCGCGCTCGGTGGAGAACTCGGCGCCCGTGAACGCGTAGCGCGCGACCTCCTCGCCGCCCGCCACGATCCGCAGGTGACCGGGGCCGACCTGGGACATCTGGCCGGCGCCGTCGATCGTCGCGGTGAACGACAGCTTGTGGATGTGCGCGGGGATGCGGTCGAGCGTGACGCGGAAGGACTCGGTGTCACCGGACTGCGCCCCGAGCAGCTGGATGGACTCCTCGGGCGACTTCGGCTGGTTGAAGAAGACGAAGTAGCGGTCGTCGGAGAGCCGTTCGTCCGCGTCGAGTCCGAAGCAGCTGATGTCGAAAGTCAGTCCGGGGGCCGCGATCTGCACACCGACGTACAGATCGGTTCCCGCGGTCAGATCACTGATCTTGGCCTTGTGGCCGCGTTGGAATTCCCTGGCCATGCGTAACGACCGTCCCCCATCCCGAATGGCGAATGCTCGCGCCAGGCTAACCGCTGGGCACGACATTGAGACAGGCCAGGTCCTCTTCGGTACGGAATCGGGAAACCCGCGCACGTGCGCGTGGCGGCGCCGTCACTCCTCGCGAGCGTCCGGAAGGTGCGGCAGGCGCCCGGCGGCGACCACGCCCTCCAGATAGCCGCGCGCCCGCTCGGTGCGGGGATACGCCTCCAGGAGCCGCCAGAACCGCGGCCCGTGCCCGGGGACGAGGAGGTGCGCCAGCTCGTGCAGGAGGACGTAGTCGACGACGTACTCGGGCATGCCCTGGAGCCGGTGGGAGAGGCGGATGCTGCCCTCGGAGGGCGTGCAGGAGCCCCAGCGCGTGTTCTGGTTGGTCACCCAGCGGACGGAGCCGGGGCGGGCCCGGCCGTCGAAGTACTGCTCCGAGAGGCGCAGCGCGCGCTCGGTGAGTTCGCGGTCGCCGAGGACGCTCCGGCTCTCCTGGGCGGCGAGCTTGTCCAGCATGACGCCCACCCAGCGGCGCTCCTCCGCCTCCGACATGCGGGCCGGGATGAGCACGATGGTCCGGTCGCCCTCGCGGTAGGCCGAGACGGTCCTCCTCCGCCGCGGGCTTCTGCGGACCTCGACCGCGCTCGTCCCCGCCCCGCGGGGCGGTTCGCTGGTCACGCTGTGCTGTGGGTCGGCGGGCACGGCCCCGACGTTACCCGCTGTCGGCGGGGGAAGTCCCGCCCCGTGAGTGGTTTCGGGAACGATCCGACCCCACCGCACACCATTTGAATGACTAATCCCCCTGGCCTGTGGACAACTTTCGGCACCCGTCACGGCGGCGGGGCATTCTCACTTCGGGGCGGCGGAATGCCGCTGTCGATCATGAATGCGGTCACGGGCGAGGACGGACGTCGAGGACGGACATGGGGACGAATGGGGGCGGGAAAATGCATCCGATGGTGAAACCGGCGCTGCGGCGGGCGTGGCGGAGTCTGCGGTGCGTGCAGTTCGGCGTCGCCCCGGCGCACGCGGTGGTGCTCGACCCGGTCGACCAGGTGACGGGGGCGGTGCTCGGGCTGCTCGACGGCACCCGCGGGACCGCGCTGCTGCGGGCCGAGGCACGGGCGCTCGGCCTGCCGGACGGCCGCCTGGAGGCGCTCCTGGGCCGGCTGGAGTCGGCCGGACTCCTCACGGACGCCGCGACCGGGCGGCCCGGGAAGGCGGGTCCGGCCGCCGGCGCGGTGGACGTGGCCCTCGATCCGCTCCGTGCGGACCTGGCCTCCCTCTCCGTGGTGCACCCCGAGCCGGAGCGGGCGGCGCGGGCCCTGGCGGCCCGGCGGGCCCTGCGCGTCCAGGTCCGGGGCGCGGGCCGGGTGGGGGCGACGGTGGCGTCCCTGCTCGCCGCCGCGGGCGTCGGCTCGGTCGAGGTCCTCGACTCGGGCCGGGTCGAGCCCTGGGAGACTGCCCCGGGCGGGCTCCCCACCGAGTCCGTCGGCGAGCGCCGCGCGACGGCGGCCCGCCGCCTGGTCACCCGCTGGACACGGGGACCGGGGCGCGGGGCAAGGACGGGAGGTGCCGGGCCGGACGGACCGGGCGGGCCCGGTGGGTCGCGGTGCCGGGGCGGACGTGGCGGACGTGGCGGCTCGGGTGAAGCCACGGGCGAGCCCGGGCTGTCACTCGTCGTGGTGACGCCGCGGGACGGGCTCGGCGCGTACGTCCCCGATCCGCTCCCCGCCGAGCCGTGGATCTCCACCGGCACCCCCCACCTGTACGCGGGCGTCCTGGAGGCGACGGGGACGGTCGGGCCGCTGGTGCTGCCCGGCGGCACGGCCTGCGCGCGGTGCCTCCAGGAGGAACTGACGGACCGGGACCCGGTGACGCCCCGGCTGCTCGCCCAGTGGCGCTCCGGCGCCCCGCATCCGCTGCCCGCCTGCGACCTGGGTCTGGCCACGGCGGTCGCCGGGCTGGCCGCCGCGCACGCGCTGGCCTTCCTGGACGGGGACCTCCCGGCGAGCACCGGCACCCGCTGGGAGGCGTCGCTACCGATGCTGGAGTGGCGGGCGGAGCGGCTGAGACCTCACCCGGCCTGCCCCTGCGGGGCAGCGCGCGGAGGAGAAGGGGAGCGCGCCTCGGCGGCCGGGGAAGCGCACGACACAATGGCGGGGTAACGGCCCTGCGCGGCACGGCAGTCTGGGTTTTGGAGGGGCGTATGTCTGATCTTCCCCGGAAGGCGGTCACCCGGACCGCGAAGTTGGCCGCGTTGCCCCTGGGCTTCGCGGGCCGGGCCACCTGGGGCCTGGGCAAGCGGATCGGCGGCAGATCCGCGGAGCTGGTCGCCCGCGAGCTCCAGCAGCGCACGGCGGAGCAGCTGTTCAAGGTCCTGGGCGAGCTGAAGGGCGGGGCCATGAAGTTCGGGCAGGCGCTGTCCGTCTTCGAGTCGGCCCTGCCGGAGGAGGTCGCCGGGCCGTACCGGGCGGCGCTGACGAAGCTTCAGGACGCGGCGCCGCCGATGCCGACGCGCACGGTGCACACGGTCCTGGAGGAGCGGCTCGGGACCGGGTGGCGGGAGTTGTTCCTCGAGTTCGAGGACAAGCCGGCGGCGGCGGCCTCGATCGGGCAGGTGCACCGGGCCGTGTGGCACGACGGCCGCGAGGTCGCGGTGAAGGTGCAGTACCCGGGCGCCGGGGAGGCGCTGCTCTCGGACCTGACGCAGTTGAGCCGCTTCGCCCGGCTGCTCGGTCCGCTGATCCCGGGCATGGACATCAAGCCGCTGATCGCCGAGATGCGGGACCGGGTCTCGGAGGAGCTGGACTACGCCCTGGAGGCGGAGGCGCAGCGGATCCACGCGGAGGAGTTCGCGGACGATCCCGACGTGGTGGTGCCCGCGGTGGTGCACCAGTCGGAGCAGATCCTCGTGACCGAGTGGATGGACGGGGTGCCGCTCGCGGAGGTGATCGCGGACGGCACGGAGGCGCAGCGGGACCGGGCGGGTCAGCTCCTCGCCCGTTTCCTCTTCTCCGGCCCCGCGCGCACGGGCCTGCTGCACGCCGATCCGCACCCGGGGAACTTCCGGCTGCTGCCCGGGGGCGAGGACGAGGGGCCGGAGGGCTGGCGGCTCGGCGTCCTCGACTTCGGCACCGTGGACCGGCTGCCGGGCGGGCTGCCGGAGACGATCGGCACCTGTCTGCGGATGACGGTCGCGGGCGAGGCCGAGACCGTCTACGAGCTGCTGCGCGCGGAGGGCTTCGTCAAGGAGTCCGTCGAGCTCGACCCCGACGCGGTCCTGGAGTACCTGCTGCCGATCATCGAGCCGGCCGAGGCGGAGGCCTTCGCCTTCAGCCGTGGCTGGATGCGCACCCAGGCGGCCCGGATCGCCGACCCCCGCTCCCCCGCCCACCAGTTGGGCAAGCAGTTGAACCTGCCGCCCTCGTACCTGCTGATACACCGTGTGACGTTGAGCACCATCGGGGTGCTCTGCCAGCTGAACGCGACGGTACGACTGCGGGACGAGCTCGTCGAGTGGCTGCCGGGCTTCGAGGACCCGGACGCCGTCTAGGAGTCAGTTCGGGGCGGGCTTGCGCCACACGAGGGTGTAGCGCCAGTAGAGGCGGCGACGGATCCGGGCACCGGGGAGGATCCGCCGGGCGACGAGGGCGATCTCGGCGAGGGTCTCCTCGGCCTCCCGGGTCGCGGCGGTCATGGCCACGGGCCGGGGCGCCGGGCGGCCCCGGTTCCTGAGCCAACCGGTCGCCGCGTTCAGGGGGATCGCGAGGAGGCCGAGGAGGTGGTCGCCGACGCTGTCGGGACGGGAGAGCCCGAGGACGACCAGGGTTCCGCCGGGGGCCAGCCGGTCCCTGAACCGCTGAAGGGCCGGGGCGAGCGGCAGGTGGTGGAGGGCCGCCACGCAGGTGACGGCGGTGTAGGCGCCGTCGTCCCCGGTGTCGGCGAGGGCGTCCTCGACGTCGAAGGTCACGGGGACGGCCGGGGCGGTGAGTTCGCGGGCGCGGGCGACGATCGCCGGGTCGGCGTCGACGGCGCGGACGGCCGTGGCACGGCCGGCGAGGAGCCGGGCGAGGTCACCGCTGCCGCAGCCGACGTCCAGGGCACCGTCGATGCGGCGCGGCAGCTGCCTCAGGATCCACCGGTGGTAGTGGGCGTTGTGGTCCCAGGGGTGGGCGGCGTTGAACCGTTCGAGTGCGCGCAGAAGGCGATCGGTGAGGGCTGCCACCGGGAAAGTCCACCACACGCGGTGCGGGTGCGGGTGCGGGAGACCGGACCCGCCGTGGGGTGCCGTCCGTCGTGCCCACGGCGGGAGGGACGGCTCACCACCAGGAGGAGTCGAGGCGGCCCTCGATGGAGCGGATGTTGGCTCGGGCGCAGTCCTCGCAGAAGTACTGTCGCCGGCCGTTCTCCACCGAGCAGGTCCAGGTCAGCGGCAGGGTCTCGGTGGTCCTGCCGCAGCGCGCGCAGACGAAGGGTGCCTCGGGGGGAGGGGCGTCGTTCACCCTCGTGACGATAACCCGGCGGGGACGCCGCGGACCGGACAACGCACCGCGGGGGCCGGTCCGTTCGGACCGGCCCCCGCGAGGGCATCACGGAGATGCTCAGTGCATGACGGCCATGGCGAGCGCGCGGCGGGCGCGCAGCGAGACGCGCTCGGCGCGCCGCTGCATGCGCCGGGCGGCGACCAGGCGCACGGCCTGGCGTTCCGCGTCGGCCTCACGCTGTCGCTCGTGCATATGGGCACGGGCCAGGGCTTCGGGGGCGAGTTGCATTTCACGGGTCCTGTTCTGACGCGCGGTGTACGCGGCGGCGGGGGAGAAGACTGGGGTCGCGGAGCCCAGGGGCTCGCTGGTGGAAGAGGTCATCGGGGCCTGCTTCTGGGGATCGTGCGTGAGGGGGCGGTCGATGGTTCCGGTGGCGCTCATGCCGCGACCGGGTTCTTGCGCGGGCGGCCACGGGGCCGCTTGCGGGCGACGACCACGCCCTGGACGAAGAGCTCGCCACCCCAGACGCCCCAGGGCTCGCGGCGCTCCTTGGCGCCGGCCAGGCAGGCCGCGACGAGCGGACAGGTCTGGCAGAGGGACTTCGCGTACTCGACGTCGGCCGGGGACTCCGCGAAGAAGACCTCGGGGTCGTAGGCGCGACAGGGTACGGGGACGCCGAGGTTCTCGATGGCGTCGTCGAGCGCGGTGAGCGCGGTGAGGGGGGTCAAAGCGGGGTCCTCCGTGGAGCCGGGCAGGGAGATCGATTCGGAATGCGGTACGGACGGGGCGTGCGCTTCGAGTTGCACGGTGGTCTTTCCTCGTCTGGTCGTTCCGGCCTGTTGACCGGGGTTTCGGCTGGTACCGGGCGGTGTCTTTCCCGAGGCCCCTTCGCGCCGTCGTCCCCGTTCGAGGACAAACAGAAGGGCCGCGGATCCCGGGTGGGGTTCCGCGGCCCTGAAGGCGCCGGTCTGATCATGGATCAGACTGGATCACTCCAGGGTTCGAGCCCACGGAAGGCCCACATCATGTGGTGGTGCGTCGTCGTCTGCTGCTGGGTTCCGGCACCGGTCGCCGCAAAGCCATAGGCCGTGGCCTTGCCTGCTACTCCTGCTTCCAGTGCCTTGGTCGGTCGCTCACTGCGCGGAGCCACGGCGGCCGCACCGAGACCGGAAAGACCGGTGACGGGCAGGCCGGCGACGGGCAGACCGGTGCCAATGAGAGCCGAGGCGGAGAGGCCGAGCGAGCAGGCGGAGACGACCGAGCGATCGGTCATTTTGGCCGTGCCGATGAAGCCGGCGGTGCTGACGGTGCTGGTCTGGATGGTGTAGCTGATCACTGGAATCGCCTCCTCTCGGCGTCTCGGAGGGCTCGGGTGCGAGCCGGACCCTCATGTTTATTTGGACAAGTACAGCACGAAGACAGGGCTTCGAAGAAGCCGCTGTTTCCGTGGTTAAGAACCTATGGGGCTTGACGGGGCGGGCGCAAACTATTTTTCCGACGAGTTTTCCTCAGGCCTCGGCCTCGTCCGTCCCGCCCTCCTCACCTGCGCAGATGGCCAGGACCTCGGCTCCGAAGCGGTCGAGCTTGCGGACGCCGACGCCGGAGATCGAGGCGAGCTCGCCGTCGGTGGCGGGGACCCGCTCGGCGATCGCCATGAGCGTCTTGTCGGTGAACACGCAATAGGCCGGCTGGCCGAGCTGCCTGGCCTGTTCCGACCGCCAGTCCCGCAGCCGCTCGTACAGGCCCTCGTCCATGTCCGAGGGGCAGTCCTCGCAGCGCATCAGCTTCATCGCGCCGGCCTCGGTGAGGGTGGCGCCGCAGACCCGGCACAGGACGGGGCCGCGGGGCCCCCGCCGTCGGAGGCCGCTCCCCCGCTCGACGGAGCCGGAGGCGCCGCCGGAGGCGACGGTGCCGAGGGAGCCGGAGCCGGGCCGCAGGCCCTTGAGGAAGCGGCTGGGGCGCCGGTTGGCCCGGCCGCCCGGGGAGCGGGAGAGCGCCCAGGAGAGCGTGAGGTGGATCCGGGCCCGGGTGACGCCCACGTACAGCAGGCGCCGCTCCTCCTCGACCTGCTCGTCGGTCTTGGCGTAGGTGATCGGCAGCATGCCCTCGGTGAGGCCGACCAGGAAGACGGCGTCCCATTCGAGGCCCTTGGCGGCGTGCAGCGAGGCGAGGGTGACGCCCTGGACGGTCGGGGCGTGCTGGGCGGCGGCCCGCTCGTCGAGCTCGGCAACCAGGTCGGAGAGGGTGGCACCGGGCTTGGCGCGGGCGAAGTCCTCGGCGAGCCGGACGAGGGCGGCGAGGGACTCCCAGCGGTCGCGGGCGGCGCCGGAGCCGGCGGGCGGCTCGGTGGTCCAGCCCTTGGTGGAGAGGACGGCCCTGACCTGGGCGGGGAGGTCCTCGGCGTCGTCGAGGAGCGAGTCGTTGCCCCCGGCGCGGGCGGCTCCGCGCAGGGCGATGCCCGCCTCCCGCACCTCCTGGCGCTCGAAGAAGCGCTCGGCGCCGCGGAGCTGGTAGGGGACTCCGGCGTCGGCGAGGGCCTGCTCGTACACCTCGGACTGGGCGTTGATCCGGTAGAGGACGGCGATCTCGCCGGCCGGGACGCCGGCGGCGATGAGGTCGCGGATGCGGCGGGCGGTGCCCTCGGCCTCGGCGGGCTCGTCGGCGTACTCCGTGTAGACCGGCTCGGGGCCCGGGTCGCGCTGGGAGATCAGCTCCAGGCGGTGCTCGGCGGCCCGGCCGCGGGCCTGGCCGAGCAGCCCGTTCGCCAGGTGGACGACCTGCGGGGTGGAGCGGTAGTCGCGGACCAGCTTGACGACGGTGGCGCCCGGGTGCCGGGTGCGGAAGTTCAGCAGGTGGTCGGGGGTGGCGCCGGTGAAGGAGTAGATCGTCTGGCCGGCGTCGCCGACGACGCAGAGGTTGTCTCGGTCGCCGAGCCACAGGTCGAGCAGCCGCTGCTGGAGCGGGGAGACGTCCTGGTACTCGTCCACCACGAAGTGCTGGTACTGGCGGCGGATCTGGTCGGCGATGTCGTGCCGGTCCTGGAGGATGCCGACGGTGAGCAGCAGCACGTCCTCGAAGTCGATCACCGAGCGGTCGCGCTTCAGCTGCTCGTACATGGCATAGATCTGGCCGATCTCGGCCGGGTCGCGGGGGGCGTCCCTGACGGACTTGGCGACGGCGGCCGGGTAGTCGGCGGGGACGGTCTGGGTGACCTTGGCCCACTCGATCTCGCCGGTCACGTCCCTGAGCTCGTTCCGGTCGAGCCGGATCCGGCAGCGGGCCGCGGCCTCGGCGACCAGCTGGACCTTGCGCTCCAGGAGACGGGGCAGCTCGCCACCGACTGCTTTCGGCCAGAAGAACTGGAGCTGCCGGAGGGCCGCGGAGTGGAACGTGCGGGCCTGGACGCCGCCCGCGCCGAGCTGCCGGAGCCGGCCGCGCATCTCGCCCGCGGCACGGTTGGTGAACGTGACGGCCAGCACACTGGCGGGCTGCAGGATGCCGGCCCTCACCCCGTACGCGATGCGGTGGGTGATGGCCCGCGTCTTGCCCGTGCCGGCTCCCGCGAGGACGCACACCGGTCCGTTCAGGGCAAGGGCGACCTCGCGCTGCTCGGGGTCGAGCCCGTCGAGCACCGCGTCGGCCGTCTCCGGGACCTGCGGGAAGAGAGTGGAGTGCGTTGCTGCTGTCACCCCGCCATGCTGCCAGGTCGGCGGGACCGGTGCGGAGGCTCGTCCACAGGCGCGAGACGCCGGTCATACGAATTCCGGGAATGGCGCCGGGAGGGCGTACGTTCTCCCTCTCGGCACCCGTCCGCGAACAAGAGGAGCGCCTGGCCATGCAGGGCACTGTGACGATGTACAGCACCACGTGGTGCGGCTACTGCCGTCGGCTGAAGAGCCAGATGGACCGCGAGGGCATCGCGTACACGGAGATCAACATCGAGCAGGACCCCGACTCGGCGGCGTTCGTCGAGAAGGCCAACGGCGGCAACCAGACGGTGCCGACCGTCCTCTTCCCGGACGGTTCCACCCTGACGAACCCGAGCCTCGCGCAGGTCAAGCAGAAGATCGGCGTCTGAGCGAGCGCCGCACGACGAAACCCCCGGCCGGACGGTCGGGGGTTTCGTCGTGTCCTGGGGAGGGGCGCGGTCCCGGACGCGTCTCCGGGGCTCGCGCGGGTGGAACGGGTGGCCGGTGCCCGATCGTGAGGAGATCGCACAACCGTCGAGTGGAGATCGCGAAACGTTCGCGAGGAGACTGCGAGGAGCGGCGGCGGCACCGCGGTCGGCGAGAAGCGGGCGTGGTGCCCTTGTGCAGGGATTTCGCCGGAGCGAACCCTGCGGAACTCCTTCCACTGTGAAGGGCGTCACGTAGTCGGTAGCTTTTGCATGGCTCCCGGATTCACCCCTACGCTCTCGCCTCGATCAAGATTTGCGACTGCATAGCCAGGTGGAATGCCCCGTGCTCGACCAGACCGCTCCTGCCGCTCCGGTATCGCTCGCGTCCGGGAGAGTGCCGAGCCTCACGACGGACTCCACGAGCAGAGGCCGCGGACGCCTCCACGCCCTCGACGGACTGCGCCTCACCGCGGCCCTCATGGTGATCGCCTACCACTACCTGGCCTTCGGGGCAGGCTGGCCGACACCGGTCGAGGACCTCTTCCCCGAAGCCTTCCCCCTCGCCTCCTACGGCTATCTCGGCGTGGAGTTCTTCTTCCTCATCAGCGGCTTCGTCATCTGCATGAGCGGCTGGGGCCGGCGGGTGAAGGACTTCTTCGTCTCCCGCGTGGTGCGCCTCTATCCCGCGTACTGGTTCGCCGTCGTCGCCACGTCCGTCACCGTCGCCGTGATACCCGGCGGGCGACGCCACCTGCCCTGGAACGACATCCTCACCAATCTGACGATGCTCCAGGAGCCCCTGGGAGTGGACCCCGTCGACGCGGTCTACTGGACCCTCTTCGCCGAGCTCCGCTTCTACCTGCTCTTCTCGCTGCTCGCCTGGTGGGGGCTGACGTACCGCAGGGTGCTGCTGTTCTGCTGCGTCTGGGGTGCGGCCACCGTCCTCGTCGCCAAGCAGCCGCCCGGACCGCTGCGGCTGCTGCTGATCCCCGAGTACAGCTGGTTCTTCATCGCCGGCATGGCGTTCTACCTGATGTACCGGTTCCGCCCGAACCCGATGCTCTGGGGCATCGTCGGATTCTGCTACTGCGCCTCGCTCGCGCCCTCCATCGACAAGTTCAAGGGGCTCACCTTCCTCGGCGACCGGCCGGCGTGGCCCGTGCTCGTCGTGCTCGCCGCCTTCTTCGGGGTGATGGCGCTGGTCGCCACCGGCGGGCTCTCCGGCATCCGGTGGAGGTGGCTGCCGGTCGCCGGGGCACTGACCTACCCCTTGTACCTGCTGCACGAGGTCATCGGCTGGGAGTTCTTCGCCCGCTTCGCGGGGCGGGTCCCCCCGTGGGTGCTGCTCGTCACCGTGCTGCTCGGGATGCTGACGCTGTCGTACCTGGTCCACCGTCTCGTCGAGCGGCCGCTCAGCCGGTACCTCAAGCGCGGCCTCGCCCGTCTGTGAGCACCACGGAGAAGTCCCCGCCCGGCGGGCCCCCCACCGTGAAGAAGTTGTCGCGGATGCCGACGCGGTCGGAGCCCAGCAGC
>NZ_JBEXSZ010000181.1:0-15244 GCF_040613865.1 Streptomyces sp. NPDC006197
CCGGCGGCCGGCGCGGCGAGCCTCGCGGGGATCAGCGCGGCGACGACCGCCGCCACGAGGCCGACGCCGCAGCCGATCAGCATCGCGACCCGGAAGCCGTCCTCGGAGGGCAGCACGTGGCCGCCGAGGGTGGTGGTCAGCTGGGCGAGGACGACACCGATGACGGCGGCCGAGGCGGAGGTGCCGATGGAGCGCATCAGCGTGTTGAAGCTGTTGGCCGAGGCGGTCTCCTCCTGCGGCACCGCGCCCATGATGAGCGCCGGCATGGCCCCGTAGGCGAGTCCGACGCCGGTGTTGCAGATGAGGGTCACGGCGAGCAGGCCCCAGGTGGAACCCATCAGGGCGAGGGAGGAGCCGTACCCGGCGGAGATGACGAGCGCGCCGACCGAGAGCGTGACCTTGGGGCCGCGGGCGGCGGAGAGCTTGGCGCCGAGGGGGGCCAGGATCATCATCATCAGGCCCGCCGGGGCCATCCAGAGGCCCATGGCCATCATCGACTGGCCGAGGCCGTACCCGGTCGCCTCGGGCAGCTGGAACAGCTGGGGGACGACCAGCGACTGCGCGTACATGGCGAAGCCGACCAGCACCGAGGCCGCGTTGGTCATCAGGACGACCGGGCGGGCGGTGACACGCAGGTCGACGAGCGGGTCGGCGGTGCGCAGCTCCCAGGCGCCCCAGGCGAGCAGGACGACGGCCGCGACGGCGAACAGGCCGAGGGTGGTGCCGCTGCCCCAGCCCCAGGTCGCGCCCTTGGACACGGCGAGCAGCAGGGCGACGAGGCCGACGCCGAGGCCGAGGGCGCCCGGCAGGTCGAAGCGGCCGGGGGCGGCGGCGCGCCGTCCGGCGGGGACGACGCGCCAGATCAGGGCGCCGACCAGGACGCTCAGTCCGGCGGCGACCCAGAAGAGCACGCGCCAGCTGGCGTTCTCGGCGACGGCCGCGGAGAAGGGCAGGCCGAGGGCGCCGCCGACGCCCATGGAGGCGCTCATCAGGGCGATGGAGCCGCCGAGCCTCTCGGGCGGCAGGATGTCGCGGAGCAGGCTGATGCCGAGCGGGACGACGCCCATGCCGAGGCCCTGGAGGCCGCGTCCGACGATCATCGGGACGACGGAGGAGGCGAGCGCGCAGACGACCGAGCCCGCGACGAGCGGGATCACGGAGACGAGCAGGACGCGCCGCTTGCCGAGGGTGTCCCCGAGCCGGCCGGCCACGGGGGTGGCGACGGCTCCGGCGAGGAGGGTGGCGGTGATCACCCAGGAGGCGTCGGAGGCGGTGGTGCCGAGCAGCCGGGGGAGGTCGCCGATGAGGGGCACCACCAGGGTCTGCATGAGTGCGGCGACGATGCCGGCCAGGGCGAGGACGCCGACGACGCCGCCGGGGCGGGCCTCGGGCTTGGAGCCGTCCACGGGTTCTCCCTCGTGCTTTCTTCGGTTTTCGGGATCAGGTATATGCATGATGCACATCAATTGCTGCATACACAAGCCATGCGTGATGCACATGACCTCGGGACAGGAGAGAATGCCCTCATGGACAAGCCCACCCACCTGGTCGAGTTCGAGAGCATGCTGCTCGGACGGCACGCCCACCTGTACGGGCCCCGCTCACGGGCGGCCGGCGGCCACCTCGACCGCAGCGCGTACGTCCTCCTCACCCGCATCCGGATGCACGGGCCGATGTCCATCGGGCAGCTCAGCGAGGCCTTCGGCCTCGACGCCTCCACCCTCAACCGGCAGACCGCCGCGATGCTGCGCGCCGGGGTCGTGGAGCGCATCCCGGACCCGGAGGGCGGCATCGCCCGCAAGTTCCGCATCACGGAGGAGGGCGAGCGCCGCCTGGACGCCGACCGGGCCTCGAACGTGGAGGGTCTGGAGCGGGTGATGGAGGACTGGTCGCCCGAGGACGTGGCCCGCTTCGCCGCCTACCTCGAACGCTTCAACCGGGACATCGAGCGGCTCGAAGGACGCCCCTGGCCGCGCCCGTGACGCCGACCGCGTAGTCCTCCTCAGACGCCCCGCCGCATCGCGGCCTGCCGGTCCGCCGCCGCCAGGGCGGTGTTGACGAGCGCCACGACGGCGAAGGAGAGGACCCACGCCGACCGGTCGAGGGCCTGGAGCGCGACCGCCGCCGCGCCGAACACCAGGGCCTTCACGAGCAGAACACCAGGGAGCGGCACCGGGATCCGCGCCCTGGGAGCGGCGAACAGCCCCCAGATCACGGCCGCGACGGCAGGCGCGGCGACCGCGAGCGACAGCCGGAGCGCCACGTTCTCCGCGCTTTCCCATCCCCACCAGGCCAGTACGGCCAGGGCGGCGAGTTCGAGCAGGAACGCCAGCCCTTCGTTCAATACGTGCAGGGGCGCGGGCAGCTTCATCGGGACCTCTCGGACTCGATCACACGGGCGACCGCGCCGAGCGTAGACGCCGCTTCGGTCAGAAGTCTTTACCTACGGGACCCGGCAGCGGTAACTTCCCGCCGACGCAAGGAATTTCAGAAACTTTCCGACTGCGTTTCCAACGGTGCCGATCCCCGCCCCTCCCACCGGCCCGCACGGAACGCGCCTCCGCCTGGAGAATCAGATGAGCCGCACCCGCATCCCCCTGCCCGGACGCCCGGTGGCCGTCCTGGCCGTGGCCGCCGGCCTGCTCGGCCTGCTCGCCGCGCCACCCGACGACCCCTCGCCCAGGACCGCCCCGGTCGCGACGACCGCCGAGAACACGGCGACGGTCTTCTACTGGACGAAGACGAAGAACTGGGCCGCCTACAACCTGCACTACGCCCCCGACGGCGGCTCCTGGACCACGGTCCCCGGCGTCGCCATGGAGCCCGCCTGTACGGACTGGGTGAAGGAGACCGTCAGCCTCGGCACGGTCGCCGGGCTCCGGGCCACCTTCAACAACGGCAGCGGCACCTGGGACAACAACGGCGGCAAGAACTACGCCCTGGGCACCGGGAACATCACCGTCAAGGACGGGGTCGTCGCCCACTCCGACCCGTGCGCCGACACTCCCCCGCCGGCCTCCGGGAAGGCGACGGTGTACTACTCCTCGGCCTCGCTCGGCTGGTCGACGGTGAACGTCCACTACCAGCCGGCCGGCGGTGCGTGGACGACCGCGCCCGGTCTCGGCATGACGGCGGCCTGCACCGGCTGGTGGAAGCGGGAGCTCGACCTCGGCACGGCCACCTCCCTCAAAGCCGCCTTCAACAACGGCAACGGCACCTGGGACAACAACGGCGGATCCGACTACACGATCGGCACCGGCACCTCCACCGTCCGGGACCGGGTGGTGACGGCGAACGCGGCCGACCCGTGCGCCGCCACCCCGCCCGACACCCGGGCACCCACCGCCCCGACCCGGGTCACCGCGACCGCCGACGGCGTCTCCGTCCTGCTCTCCTGGGACGCGGCCACCGACGACCGGGGCGTGACGAAGTACCAGGTCACCCGGACCGGCGGCAGCACCGGCACGGTGGTCACGGACGTCGGTTCGACGGTCTTCTCGGACACGAACCTGGCCGAACGCACCACGTACGCCTACACGGTGAAGGCCGTGGACGCCGCCGGGAACGTCTCCGCCGCCTCGGCCGCCGCGACCGCCACCACCGGCGACAAGCCGGCCACGCCCGCGACCGGCAGGCCGCTGGGCACCGACCCGCGCAAGGACCCGATCTACTTCGTCCTCACCGCCCGCTTCAACGACGGCGACGCCTCCAACAACCGGGGCGGCAGCCAGCACGTCAAGTCGGGCAACGCGGCCAACGACGACCCGATGTTCCGCGGCGACTTCAAGGGCCTGATCCAGAAGCTGGACTACGTCAAGGGCCTCGGGTTCTCGGCGATATGGGTCACCCCGGTGGTCCTCAACCGCTCGGACTACGACTACCACGGCTACCACGGCTGGGACTTCTACAAGGTCGACCCGCGCCTGGAGTCCGCCGGCGCCTCCTACCAGGACCTGATCGACGCCGCCCACGCCAAGGGCATGAAGATCTACCAGGACGTGGTCTACAACCACTCCTCCCGCTGGGGCGCCAAGGGCCTCTTCGTCCCGACCGTGTACGGCGCCCGGGACAGCCAGTGGAGCTGGTACTACGACGAGAAGCAGCCCGGCTTCGAGTACGACGGCCTGACCGTCGACGCGAAGTCCGGCAAGTCGTACTACAACGGCGACCTGTGGTCGACGGCCGAGCCCACCGGCAACACCTGCGTCAACTGGGGCAAGCCCACCGGCGGCAAGAGCGCCGAGGGCTACACGGTCTACAACTGCCAGTGGCCCAGCCCGACGTCGGGCATGTTCCCGAAGGCGCTCTACCACCAGTGCTGGATCGGCAACTGGGAGGGCGAGGACTCCCGCTCCTGCTGGCTGCACGAGGACCTGGCGGACTTCGACACCGAGAACCCGACCGTCCAGAACTACCTGATCGGCGCGTACGACAAGTACATCGACATGGGCGTCGACGGCTTCCGCGTCGACACCGCCGTGCACATCCCGCGCACCACCTGGAACCGCCGCTTCCTGCCCGCCATCCAGGAGCGGGTCACCCAGCGCCACGGCGCGGAGGCAGCGAAGAACTTCTTCGTCTTCGGCGAGGTCGCCGCCTTCGTCAACGACAAGTGGAACCGCGGCTCGGTGAACCACTCGGCGCAGTTCTACACCTGGAAGGAGCGCAAGGAGTACGCCGCCGACGACGCCAAGGCGGCGCTCGAGATGTACGACTACGAGCAGCAGCAGGGCACCGGCAACCAGCCCACCTCCACCAACGCCTTCCTCGACGGCAACAGCTACCACACGCCCGACCACAGCCGCTTCTCCGGCATGAACGTCATCGACATGCGCATGCACATGAACTTCGGCGACGCGCAGAACGCCTTCTCCAACGGCAAGGACTCCGACGACAGCTACAACGACGCCACCTACAACGTCGTCTACGTCGACAGCCACGACTACGGCCCCAACAAGTCCTCCGAGCGGTACGCGGGCGGCACCGACGCCTGGGCCGAGAACATGTCCCTGATGTGGACCTTCCGCGGCATCCCGACGCTCTACTACGGCTCCGAGATCGAGTTCCAGAAGGGCAAGAAGATCGACTGCGGGCCGACCTGTCCGCTGGCGACCACCGGCCGCGCCTACTACGGCGACCACGTCGCCGGCTCCGTCACCGCCTCCGACTTCTCCCGGGTCACCTCGGCCTCGGGAGCGGTCGCCACCACGCTCCAGCAGCCCCTGGTCCAGCACGTGCAGCGGCTCAACCAGATCCGCCGCGCCATCCCCGCGCTCCAGATGGGCCAGTACTCCACCGAGGGCATCTCGGGCGGCATGGCGTACAAGCGCCGCTACACCAGCGGCTCGACGGACAGCTTCGCCCTGGTCACCGTCTCGGGCGGCGCCACCTTCTCCGGCATCCCCAACGGCACGTACACCGACGCCGTGACCGGCGACGTCCGCACCGTCACCAACGGCACCCTCCCGGTCGCCGCACCCGGCAAGGGCAACCTCCGGGTGTACGTCCTGAACGGTCCCGGCAAGATCGGCACGGCCGGCCCCTACCTGAAGTAGCAAGGCCCGGCGAGGGGGTGGAGAACGGGAAAACCGCCCCCTCGTCGCCATGCTCAAGTCAAGATTCTGTTACACGAACGGGCTTCTCGGACAGAAGACTTCCTTCCGCCCCGTCCGTCTGGGATCTTGCGTCCACCCCACACATCACAGGGCCCGGCCGGCGCCACCCGCGCCACCGGGTCATCGGAGGACGCATTGTTTTCCCACATATCCGGCCGTATGAGACTCTCGGCCCTCGCGCTCGGCACGACGCTGGCGCTCGGCACGACCGTCGGCCTCGCGCAGGCCGCCCCGCTGGACAACGAGCCCCTCGGGGCCCGCTCGGCCGGCCCCGCCGCCGCTCCCGCTATCGCCGCGGCGCCCGCCGCCTGGGCCGCCGGCACCCGCGCCTACCTGGTCATCACGGCCCCGGGCGACACCACCGCCGTCCGCACCGCCATCGCGAGCAACGGCGGCTCGGTCTTCGCCTCGTACGACGCGATCGGCGTGATCGTCGCACACTCGGCCTCCGCCTCCTTCGCCGCCACGATGCGCGGCGTCTCCGGCGTCCAGAAGGTCGGCGCGACCCGTACCTCCGACGTCCCCGCCGACGCCTACAACCCGGCGCTCCCGGCCAACCCCTCGCAGGCCACCGCGCCCACGACGGAGCCGGTCCGCTCGGACATGACCCAGATCAAGGCCGACCAGGCCTGGGCCGTCAACAAGGGCTCCGCCACGGTCAAGGTCGGCATCCTGGACACCGGCGTGGACGACCAGCACCAGGACCTGGCGCCGAACTTCAACGCCGCCGACTCGGTCTCCTGCGCCTACGGCAAGGCGGACACCCGCGTCGGCGCCTGGCGCGACGTCGACCAGCACGGCACCCACGTGGCCGGCACGGTCGCGGCCGCCAAGAACGGCAAGGGCGCCATCGGCGTCGCGCCGGGCGTGAAGATCTCCTCGGTGCGCATCGCCGAGCCCGGCACCACGCTGTTCTTCGCGGAGAACACCGTCTGCGGCCTCGTGTGGGCCGGTGACCACGGCTTCAAGGTCACCAACAACAGCTACTACACGGACCCGTGGCAGTTCAACTGCCCCGACAACCTGGACCAGGCCGCCATCCTGGAGGGCGTGGGCCGCGCCCAGGCGTACGCCGAGAGCAAGGGCTCCCTCCAGGTCGCGGCGGCCGGCAACTCCAACGTCGACCTGGCGAACAAGACCACCGACTCGTCGAGCCCGAACGACTCGACGCCGGTGACCCGGACCCTCACCAACGCCTGCCTCGACATCCCGGCCGAGCTGCCGGGCGTGGTGACGGTCGCGGCGAACGGCACCAGCGGCACCTCCAAGGCGTCGTTCTCCAACTACGGCCGTGACGTCATCGAGGTCTCGGCACCCGGCGAGTCCGTCTACAGCACCGTCCCCGGCGGCAAGTACGCCTCGCTGAGCGGCACCTCGATGGCCTCCCCGCACGTGGCGGGCGTGGCCGCGCTGCTGGCCAGCGCCAACCCGGCGTACACCCCGGCGGACATCCGGGCGAAGCTCGGCGAGCAGGCCACCGACCTGGCGTGCCCGTCGGACGCCCGGTGCACCGGCACCACGGCGAAGAACAGCTTCTTCGGCGAGGGCCGCGTGGACGCGCTGAAGGCCGTCGGCGGCTCGACCCCGCCGGCCGGGGCGTACTTCGAGAACCTCACGGACTACGCGATCGCGGACAACTCCACGGTCGAGAGCCCCCTCACGGTCAGCGGTGTGACGGGCAACGCGCCGGCCGGCCTCAAGGTGGGCGTCGACATCAAGCACACCTACATCGGTGACCTGAAGGTCGACCTGGTGGCCCCGGACGGCACCGTGTACACGCTGCACAACCGGACCGGCAGCGGCACGGACAACATCCTCCAGACGTACACGGTCGACGCCTCGGCGGAGGTCGCGAACGGCGTCTGGAAGCTGCGCGTGAACGACAACGCGAGCCAGGACACGGGCAGGATCGACGCCTGGAACCTGACCTTCTAGCACCGGACCTTCCGTCCCTGCCGACCCGGGAGCGGGGCCGGAGCCGTCGTGGCTCCGGCCCCGTTCGCGTACCCGCGGTAACTCCCGCGGGAAGAAAGTCCGTACGAGGGGTAGGCCTCCCCCGGGCCCTTGCTATACGTTCCGTCTAACAAGCTTGCTAGACGCGACGTCTAACAAGCGCCCGAGCCGCTCGAGCGACCCCGAGGAGCCGCACCATGGCAAGCAGCACCGTTCGCCCCGACAACGAAGACCACGACGTCGCCGCGCGGCTGCTCCTGTCGGCCGCGAAGCTCTCCTACGACCCCGCCGCCGAGGTCGACTGGGACACCCCCCTCGACAAGGACTTCCACGGACAGAGCCCGGAGTGGAACAGCCTCTACGGGACCGCCTACTGGAACGAGATGACCGAGGAGCAGCGCAAGGAACTGACCCGCCAGGAGTCCGCCTCGGTGGCCAGCACCGGCATCTGGTTCGAGATGATCCTCCAGCAGATGGTGCTGCGCGACATGTACGCCAAGGACCCCACCGACCCCCGGTTCCAGTGGGCCCTCACCGAGATCGCCGACGAGTGCCGCCACTCCATCATGTTCGCCCGGGGCGCCCAGAAGCTCGGCGCCCCCGCCTACCGGCCCAGGCGGGCGGTGCTCGAACTCGGCAGGGCCTTCAAGACCGTCGGCTTCGGCGAGGCCGCCTACGCCGGCATCCTCGTCGCCGAGGAGGTCCTCGACGTCATGCAGCGCGACTGGATGCGCGACGAGCGGGTCGTCCCCTTCGTCCGCACGATCAACAACATCCACGTCGTCGAGGAGTCCCGGCACATGAAGTTCGCCCGGGACGAGACGCGCCGCCGCCTGGCCCGCGCCGGCCGGGCCCGCCGCAACTTCCACGCCCTGGTCGTCGCCGTCGCCGCGTACTACATCGTCACCAGCCTGGTCAGCCCCGACGTCTACGCGAAGGCCGGCCTCGACCCGGTGCGCGCCCGGCGCGAGGCCGCCGCCAACGAGCACTACAAGGCGCAGATGCGCGCCAGCTGCGCCGGCCTCATGGAGTTCCTGGCCTCGGTCCGCCTGCTGACCCGGCCCGCGCTCTTCTTCTACAAGCGCGCGAACCTCATCTGACCCCTCTCCCCGGACCCGAGCTGAGCCGACGACATGACCTACGCCATCACCCAGACCTGCTGCAACGACGCCACCTGCGTCGCCGTCTGCCCGGTCAACTGCATCCACCCGACGCCGGAGGAACCGGACTTCGGCACCACCGAGATGCTCTACATCGACCCGAAGAGCTGCATCGACTGCGGGGCCTGCGCCGACGCCTGCCCCGTCGACGCGATCTTCCCGGCCGACCGGCTCACCGAGCGGCTGCGGGAGTACGAGGGCATCAACGCCGCCTACTACGCGGAGCGCGAGCCCGCCCCGGTCCTCGCCTCGCCGACCTTCCACCGCTGGGGCGAGCCGGTCTTCGACCGCTCGATCCCGGCCGACTTCGCCCCGATCCGCGTCGCGATCGTCGGCACGGGACCGGCCGGCATGTACGCCGCCGAGGACCTCCTCCTGCACACCAACGCCGAGGTGACGCTGATCGACCGGCTGCCGGTCGCCGGCGGTCTCGTCCGGTACGGCGTGGCGCCGGACCACCCGGCGACCAAGGGGGCCGGGGAGACCTTCGCCCGCTTCCACTCCCACCCCCGGGTCCGCATGCGGCTCGGCGTCGAGATCGGCACGGACGTCACCCCCGGGGAACTCGCCGCGCACCACGACGCGGTGGTCTACGCGGTGGGCGCGCCCTCCGACCGGCGGCTCGGCATCCCCGGCGAGGACCTGCCGGGCAGCGTCTCGGCGAGCTCCGTCGTCTCCTGGTACAACGCGCACCCGGAGACCGGCGCGGACACCGTCCGGCTCTCCGCCGAGCGGGTCGTCGTGGCCGGCAACGGCAACGTGGCGCTCGACGTCGCCCGCGTCCTCGTCACGGACCCCGACGCCCTCGCCCGTACGGACATCGCCGACCACGCGCTGGCCGCCCTGCGGGACGCACGGGTCCGCGAGGTGGTGCTCCTGGGCCGCCGGGGCCCCGAGCACGCCGCGTACACCACCTCCGAACTGCTCGCCCTGAAGCACCTGCCCGGGGTCGACCTGGTCGTCGACGACCGCGACCCGCGCACCGGAGCGGCGATCGACGCGGCCGTGCCCGGCGCGAAGGCCGCGCTCCTGAAGGGCGTGGCCCGGGAGGCGGTGGACTGGACGGGATCCCCGGCGCGGGACCGGCGGCGGATCGTGCTGCGCTTCCACTCCGCCCCGGTCGAGGCCCTCGGCACCGACGGCGTGCGGGCGGTCCGGGTGACGGAGGACGGCGAGCCGGCCGGTACGGAGATCGGGGCGGGCCTCCTCGTCCGGGCCATCGGCTACCGGGGCGTGCCGCTCGCGGGGCTGCCGTTCGACGAGACGACCGGCACCGTGCCGCACGAGGCCGGCCGGGTCGTGGGGCTGCCCGGCAGCTACGTCGTCGGCTGGATCAAGCGCGGGCCCTCCGGGGGCATCGGGGCCAACCGGGCCTGCGCGGAGGAGACGGTGGGGACGCTGCTCGCGGACGCGGTCGCCGGGGCGCTGCCGAAGCCGACGGGCACCTCCCAGGAGTTCCGCCGTCTCGCGCGCAGCCGCAGCGGACGGGGGCTCGTCGACGCGCGCGGGCTCGCCTCCATCGACCGGGCCGAGCGGGCGCGGGGCCGGGACGCGGGGCGGCCACGGGTCAAGCTCGCCACGGTGCCGGAGCTCGTCGCGGCGGCGCGGGGCGGTCGGCGGCTGCGGGGCTGAGGGGCCCCCTCGGATCCGGCCCGGGACGGCGGGCCGGTGCGGAGCGGGTCGTCCGGGTCAGACGGAGACCGGGGCGCCCAGCGCCTGGCGGAGCACGATCGCGTTGAGCCGTACCGCGAAGGGCACGACGTCGGTCAGGTCGAGCGCGAGGGTCTCGGCCTTCGGCAGCTCGACGGTCACGTCGACGCAGAAGGCCAGGGCGTACATGTGGTCCCCGGTCTCCTCGTCCTGGAGGGCGAAGAACAGGTCCCGGTAGAAACGGGTGCGGTCCCCGGACTCCTCGTAGAAGGAGAGTCCGGGCTGCCCCTCCTGCGCGGCGAGCCCGGTGAAGGCCTGGACGAGCTCCCGCTCGACCGTGGCCCAGAAGCCGGCCTCCGCGCACTCCGGCGGCAGCGCCTGGCGGACGGCTTCCTTGAGGGAGAGGACCATGACGAGGGCGGGGGCGTGCTCCTGGAGCCCCCAGCCCCGGACCATCTTCACCACGTCGCTGTCCGGGACGGCCGAGGCCGCCCGGTGGATCGCCTCGAAGTCGAAGTTGACGGTCGCCGGGGCGATCGCCTCCTGGAACACCCGGTCGATGGACCGGGCCTGCGCGAGGTGGTCCGGTGCCACCTCGACGACGGTCCTGAAACTGGCGGCCAAAGCTCCTCCTGGATGATCTCGGTGATCAGGAGGGGTCAGTATGCCGAGGTGCCGGAGGCCGGGCGCCGGGTGTCCGCCGTGCGGACGGTTCGAACAGTCCGCCGTACGACGGACTGTTCGGGCGCGGCGGGTCGTTCAGCCGCGGCCGCGGCGTGGCTTCCCGCTCCGGCCGGCGCCTCCGCCGCCCTTGCGGGGCGCCGGGGGGCGGCCGGTGGTGCGGGAGCCGCCGCCCGGCTTCCCGCTCTTCGCCGGCTTCGCGGCCTTCTGCGGCTTGGGCTGCTTCTGGCCCTTCTTCTCCTCGGCTCGGCGGCCCCGGGTGCTGTTCACGGTGCGGCCGCGCACGATGCCGATGAACTCCTCCACCAGGTCGGGCGCCTCGTCCGCCGCCAGCCACGACAGGGCCACCCGCGACTGCGGGACGCCGACGAGGGTCCGGTAGGTGAGGTCCTTGCGGTGGTGCAGCCGGGCCAGCGACTGCGGGACGGCGAGCACGCCGACGCCCGCGGCGACCAGTTCGATCGCGTCGGCCGTCGTCGCCGGGCGCTCCATGGCGGGGCGGCCGGGCGGCTGCTCCCAGCCGAGGGTGTCGTCGAGGGGGTGGAGGACGAGCTCGTCGGCGAGGTCCTCGGCCGACACCTCCTCCACGGCCGCGAACAGGTGGTCCTTGGGGACGACGACGACCGTCGTCTCCGTGTAGAGCGGGATCGCGCTGAGGTCGTCCCGGTCGACGGGCAGCCGGACGAGGCCCGCGTCCGCGGTGCCCTCCCGGAGCGCGTCGAAGGCCTCGGCCGGGGTCACGGAGAGGAGCGTCAGGGGTACGTCGGGCAGGCGCTCGTTCCAGATCCGCACCCACTTCGCGGGTGTCGCTCCCGGCACGTAGGCGAGCCGGAAGGAGGAGGAAGGAGAAGCGGGGGAAGAGGAGGAAGCGTCCGTGCCTGTCACCCCGCCAGGTTACCGGTAGCCGCCGTGGTCGGAGCTCGCCCGCATGCTCGATACCCTTGACACCATGACGTCGCACCAGAACACCCAGACGATGAAGCCCGCGACCGCGGCGAAGAAGCTGGGTGTGTACCTCGAGGCCACCCCCGCAGAGTTCCAGGAGGGTGTCGTCTCGCGCACCGAGCTGAACGAGCTCCAGGCCAATCCGCCGGCCTGGCTCCAGGAGCTGCGCAAGAACGGTCCGCACCCCCGCCCGGTGGTCGCGTCGAAGCTGGGCGTCTCCATCGCCGGTCTCGCGCGCGGCGGCATCACCGAGCCGCTGACCACCGAGCAGATCGACGCGCTCAAGCAGGAGTCCCCGGAGTGGCTCCAGAAGGAGCGGGCCACCCAGGCGGAGGTCCGCAAGGAGACCGTCCGCATCAAGGAGCGCAACGAGGAGCGGGCGCGCCGGCAGCAGGGCGCCTGACCGGACTCCCCGCACGCCTGACCGACTCCCCGCGCCGGTCCGTACCGAAGCCTTTCGGTACGGACCGGCGTGGCGTTTCCCCGGGGGAGGGAGGCATTCCCCCATGAGTGACACCAGCACCGCGTACGAGCCGCCGGTCGTCGTCGGCGTGGACGGGTCCGAGCACAGTCTCCGGGCCCTGGAGTGGGCGCTGAGCGCCGCGGAGGGTCTGGGCGCGCCGCTGGTGGTGGCCCATGTGCGCTCCGACGCGCTCCAGCTCGGCGCCGCCCGCATCGCCTCCCTGGGGACGGTGCCGGAGCTGCCCGACACGGTCGCGCGGGGCGTACGGACGGTGGTCGAGGAGCGGGGGCACCGCGTGCCGGTGCGGTACGACTCGCTGGACGGGTCCGTGACGGACGCCCTGCCGGCGGCGGCGCGGGGGGCGCGACTCCTCGTGACCGGTTCCCGGGGTCACGGCGGTTTCGCGAGCCTGCTGCTGGGCTCGACCAGCCGGACGCTGGCCATGACGGCGCCCTGCCCGCTGGTGGTCGTCCCGCACGAGGCGCGTGCCGCCGCGCTCACGGACGGGGCGGAGGCGGGGCGGGTGCTGCTGGGGCTGCATGCGGAGGAGACTCCGGACGAGGCGGTGGGCTTCGCCTTCGAGGCGGCTCACCACCGGGGCGTGCCGCTGGAGGCGGTGACGGCGTTCCGGCTGCCCACGCCGCAGGGCGCGGTCCTTCCGGCGCCTTCTCCCGCGCTCCAGGTGCCGCCGCCGCTGCCCGTCGCGGACGAGGTCGCGGAGACGGAGGAGCTGGTGAGGGAGGTGGAGCGGGAACAGGAGGAGCGGCTGCGGCCGTTCGTGGCGCGGTGGCCGGGGGTGGAGGTGGTCCCGGTGGTGGTGCCGGGGGACGCGGCGGGCCGGCTCGTGGACGGGTCGCGGGACGCGGGTCTCGTGGTGGTGGGGCGGCATCACCGGCACCGCTTCGGCTCGCTGCTCCTCGGTTCCGTGGCCCACGCGGTGCTGCATCACGCGCACTGTCCGGTGGCGGTGGTGCCGCCGGAGGCCGCGGGGTCCGGGCATGACAGTCCCCGGCGGTCCTGATCGGTGCGCGTGGGCGTCGGCCGTCGCCGGCCACTCCGTGCCCGATGGGCCCCGCCGGGGGCCTGGCCAGATACTTGGTGGGAGTCACGCGGGCCTTCGGACGTCTCCGTCGGCGGGTGCGGCTCTCTCCCGTTGTCCGGTGTAAGAACGAGTCTCCTCCCTTTTTCGCCCGTTTCAAGGGTTTTCCGCTTTTTGTTCTGTGTCAGAGGCGGCTGATAGACAGAGCCCATGACGACCTCGCATCACGCCGCCACCGCCGCCCGCAACGTCCAGCCGCCGCCCGCCCGGGCCTCGCTCGGCGCGGGGGTCGTGGTGATCGACGGTTCCGGCCGCGTCCTGCTGGGCCTGCACCGCTCCGGAGTATGGGAGCTGCCGGGCGGCATGGTCGAGCCGGGCGAGTCGATCGAGGCCGCCGCCGTTCGCGAGCTGGCCGAGGAGACGACGCTGGTGGCGGACGCCACCGACGTGGAGGTCCTCGGGCTGGTCCTGGACTCCGTCACCTCGGCACAGCTGACGCGGATGACCGCGGCGACGGCCGTGCGCGGCTTCCGGGGCGTGCCGGCGGTGGCGGAGCCGGACAAGATCGAGCGCTGGGAGTGGACGGATCCGGGCGACCTGCCGGAGGCGCTGTTCCTGCCGTCGGCGCAGGTGCTGCGGATGTGGCGGCCCGGGCTCCCGATCCCCGACGGCCCGTTCCACCGCTATGCCCTGGGCCGGTTGTCCGACTGAGGCCGCACCGGTGCGGTGCGTCACCGCGCGAGCCCCGGCACGCGTGGCTAGCGTGGCCGGAGGTGCACGTCATCGAATCGAAAATCGAATCAGAGACCGAATCAGAGATCGAATCGGAAATGGGAGTCACCGTCATGGCCGCACGACCTGAAGGTACACCGGTCTGGACCGACGCGATGTTCACCGACGTCGAGGGCGCGAAGACGTTCTACGGCGATGTGCTCGGCTGGACCTTCGGCGAAGCGTCCTCGGAGTTCGGCAACTACACGCAGGCGTACAAGGGCGGCAAGGCGGTCGCGGCCGTCGTCCCGCCGATGCCGGGGCAGGACGGGGAGCCGCAGTCGACCTGGTGTCTGTACCTCGCCTCGGACGACGTCGCCGCCACGGCGGAGAAGATCCGGGGCGCGGGCGGTACCGTCCTGATGGAGCCGATGCAGGTCGGCGACTTCGGCTCGATGTGCATCGCGCAGGACCCGGCGGGCGTCGCGTTCGGCGTCTGGCAGGGCGGCGAGCACGAGGGCTTCGAGCTGGAGAGCCAGCCCGGCTCGTACGCCTGGGCCGAGGTCTTCACCCGTGAGCCGGCGAAGTCCGACGCCTTCTTCACCGAGGTCTTCGGCTACGGCTCCAAGAAGATCAAGGACGAGCACATGGACTACCGGGTCTTCGACCTCGGCGGCCCGCAGCCGGTGCTCGGCCGGATGGTGATGTCGGGCGAGGACTTCCCGCCGGAGATCCCCTCGTACATCCAGGTCTACTTCGCCGTCGACAACTGCGACCTGGCCGTCGACCGGGCCGTGGCCCTCGGCGGGAAGAAGGTGTTCGGGCCGATGGACAGCCCGTTCGGCCGGTTCGCGGCGATCGTGGACCCGCACGGTGCCGCGTTCGCGGTGATCGACGAGAAGACGACCGTCGGGTGTGGGGAGCCATGGGAGCCCCACATCTCCGAGAGCGCCCTGGCCGGACTGGTCGACGACCTGGCCGGCGAAGTGATCGTCCCCGGTCATCCGGGCTACGACGAGGCGCGTGC